>NZ_JARESX010000059.1:0-45607 GCF_046026435.1 Paraburkholderia sp. RL17-381-BIF-C
GGTGGTGGTGCCGCGGTTATGGTGCCGCATGGCGCGGGCCCGCGGCGCCCCGGGGGGCCCCACTAGCACCGCGCGCCGCGCAGACTCCGAAGCCTTTAGACCACTACGGTCTGAGCCTCACCGGCCGCGCTTTCGCGAATCACGCCGATCTTCCAGACCTGCTCGCCGGCGGCGGACAGCAAACCGATTGCAGCGTCAGCATCCGCAGCCGACACGACCACGGCCATGCCGATACCGCAGTTGAACACACGGTGCATTTCCGCATCCGCCACGCCGCCGTGCTTTTGCAGCCACGAGAACAGCGGCGGCAGCGGCCAGGCGCGATGGTCCAGCTCAGCCGTCAAACCTTCACGCAGCACGCGCGGAATATTCTCGACCAGCCCGCCACCCGTGATGTGCGCCATACCCTTGACGGCGACTTGCTGCATCAGCGCCAGCAGCGGCTTCACGTAGATATGCGTGGGCGCCATCAGCGCGTCGGCGAGCGAGCGGCCGTCGAAATCAGCGTTCAGATCAGGCTGCGCGCGCTCGATGATCTTGCGCACCAGCGAAAACCCGTTCGAATGGATGCCGCTCGAAGCCAGACCGAGCACCACGTCGCCCGGGGCAATCGTGCTGCCGTCGATAATCTTGCTCTTTTCCACCGCGCCGACCGCGAAACCGGCCAGATCGTATTCGCCGTCGGGGTACATACCCGGCATTTCCGCCGTCTCGCCGCCGATCAGCGCGCAACCGGACAGTTCGCAGCCGTGCGCGATACCCTTCACGACCGTTGCCGCCGTGCCGACGTCCAGCTTGCCGCAAGCGAAATAGTCGAGGAAAAACAGCGGCTCGGCGCCTTGCACGAGAATGTCGTTCACGCTCATCGCCACCAGATCCTGGCCGACGGTGTCGTGTTTGTTCAGTTGAAAGGCGAGGCGCAGCTTGGTGCCGACGCCGTCGGTGCCGGACACGAGCACCGGCTCTTTATACTTCTTCGGCACTTCGAACAGCGCGCCGAACCCGCCGATGCCGCCCAGCACGCCGTCGCGCATCGTCTTTTTGGCAAAGGGCTTGATCGCGTCGACAAGGGCGTCGCCCGCGTCGATGTCCACGCCGGCGTCGCGATACGACAACCCTTGGGCCGAACCAGTTGAATTCGGGGCGGATTTCGGTTGATTCATGGGGACGAGCTCGAAGGTCGGTAAAATGCGATTTTACCCGATGCCGGCCGACTGGCTGGAATTTGAATCATCCGGTCCCGAACGACACCTGGGAAACAACTTTGCAAGAGAACTCCTCGATTCCGACGCCTGTCCAGCGCCGCGCCTTCACCTGGCTTGCCATTGCGCTAGGCATCGGCATACTGCTCTGGCTGCTGAGTCCGGTTCTCACGCCGTTTCTGCTCGGTGCGATTCTCGCGTACATTCTGCAGCCGGGCGTCGCGTGGATGGTGCGCCGGCGCGTGCCGCGCGGTCTTGCGGCGTTGCTCATGATGCTGCTCTTCACGCTGCTGATGACCTTGCTCGTGCTGCTGGTGCTCGCCGTCATCCAGAAAGAAGGGCCGCAGTTGCGGCAGCAGGTGCCGGTGCTGTTCGCGCACGTGAACGCCTGGCTGCAACCCAAGCTGGCCATGCTGGGCCTCGCCGATTCGCTCGACTTCGCCAGCATCCGCGATCTCGTGATGGGGCAGCTCGAAGGCAGCGCGCAGACGGTGGCGATGTATGCGTGGACCTCCATCCGCACGAGCGGCAATGTCATGATGACGGTGGTCGGCAATGTGGTCATGGTGCCGCTCGTGCTGTTCTACCTGCTGTACGACTGGAACCGTATGCTCGCCCGCATACAGGTCGTGGTGCCGCGCCGCTGGCTCGACAAGACGCTGCAACTCGCGCGCGACATGGACCAGATGCTGTCGCAATATCTGCGCGGCCAGTTGCTCGTCATGGGCGTGCTCGCCGCATACTATGCGATTGCGCTGAGCCTTGCGCGCTTCGAGATCGCGTTGCCGGTCGGGATCTTCACGGGGCTCGCGGTGTTCATCCCGTACATCGGGTTTGCCACCGGTCTCGCGCTGGCGCTGCTCGCGGCGCTGCTGCAATTCGGCGACTGGTACGGCTTCGGCGCGGTCGCGCTGATTTACGGTGTCGGCCAGATCCTGGAGAGCTTCTTTCTCACACCGCGTCTGGTGGGCGAACGGATCGGCCTGCACCCGCTCGCGGTGATTTTCGCGTTGCTCGCGTTCGGGCAGCTGTTCGGCTTTTTCGGCGTATTGCTGGCGTTGCCCGTCAGCGCGATCCTGTCGGTCGCCATGCGCGAGCTGCGCCAAAGCTATCTGGCGAGCACGCTTTATAAGAACTGACTGCTTGTTGACTATTCCGGCCCGCGTGACGGGCCATCTGCGGCTTGGCCTCATTTTCGGCATTAACCTACTGTGCTTCGTCAACTGACGCTCGATCTCGGCACCCCGCCGCCATCGACATTCGACAATTTCTTCGCCGGCGCCAACGCCGAGCTGGTCACGCGCCTGCGCGAGCTCGAGAACGCGCTCGCCGCCGGGCCGGTCGCCGATCGCACCTTCTACATCTGGGGCGAGTCCGGCAGCGGCCGCACGCATCTGCTGCAGGCGCTCGTGCACGAAGCGTCGCCGGGGCACGCGCGCTTCGCCGGCCCGCAGAGCAGCCTCGCCGCCTTCAGTTTCGACCCGCGCGTCGCCCTGTATGCGATCGACGATTGCGACGCACTCTCCGCCGCACAGCAAATCGCCGTCTTCAACCTGTTCAACGAAGTGCGCGCGCATCCCACCAGCGCACTCGTCGCCGCGGGCAACGCGCCGCCCATCGGTATGACGGTGCGCGAGGATTTACGCACGCGCCTCGGCTGGGGCCTCGTGTTCCATCTCGCGCCGCTGCCCGACGAAGGCAAGGCCGCGGTCCTCAAACACGCGGCACGCGAGCGCGGCATCATGCTCGCCGACGACGTGCCGGCCTACCTGCTCACCCATTTTCGCCGCGACATGCCGAGTCTGATGGCGCTGCTCGACGCGCTCGACCGCTTTTCGCTCGAACAGAAACGCGCGGTCACGCTGCCGCTGTTGCGCACCATGCTGGCCTCGCCGGACGCCGAAGAACGGCGCGCCGCGCCCAACTCGGCGACCTCATCCGCTTCATCCGCCGCTTCAAGTAAAATAGGCCCCCATGGCTAACCTCGCACTCTTCGACCTCGACCACACGCTCATCCCCACCGACAGCGACCACGAATGGGGCCGCTTCATGGTGAAACACGGCATGGTCGACGCCGAAAATTTCGCCCGTGAAAACGACCGCTTTTTCGCCGACTACAAAGCCGGCCGGCTCGACATTCACGCCTATCTGATCGCCATGCTCACGCCGCTGTCGAAGTACACGCGCGCGCAACTCGCCGACTTTCACGCGCAGTACATGCACGAAGTCATCAAGCCGGCGATCTTCCCCGTGGCGCAGGAGTTGGTGAAGCAGCACCAGGAAGCCGGCGACCTGTGCTGCGTGGTCACCGCCACCAACGAATTCATCACCCGCCCGATCGCGCAGGCATTCGGCGTCGACACGCTGATCGCCTGCGAAGCGGAAACCGTCGACGGCGAGCCCCATTCGCCGTACACCGGGCGCCCCACCGGCACGCCGAGCTACAAGGAAGGCAAGATCGTGCGCACCGAAGCGTGGCTCGCCTCGCTCGGCAAGACGTGGAGCGACTTCGAGCACAGCTATTTCTATAGCGATTCGCACAACGACATCCCGCTGCTCGAAAAAGTCACGGACCCGATCGCGACCAATCCCGACGACACATTGCGCGCCCATGCGCAGGCCAAAGGCTGGCGCATCCTCGAACTCTTCCAACCCTCGTGATCAAAAAATTTATCCGCAAGCTATTCGGCCAGGACGCGGCACCCGCTGACGACACCCTGCCCGCCGAAGCCGAAGCAGACGAAACCGGCAACGCGCCGGCGCGCACTCCGTCAGGCGCGAGCAAAGCGCGCCGCAAGCCCACCCGCGCCAGCGTGCCCGCGAAAACCGTACGCGACCCGGACGTGCCGGTCATCATTCCGCACGACGTGCACGGCATCGACCAGTCGCTGATCTCGCGGAACGCGATTCGCGTGACGGAGGGTCTGCAACAGGCGGGGCACCGCGCGTTCATCGTCGGCGGTGCGGTGCGCGATCTGCTGCTCGGCATCAAACCGAAAGACTTCGACGTCGCGACCGATGCCACGCCTGAACAGGTGCAGAAGCTGTTCCGCCGCGCGCGCATTATCGGTCGGCGGTTTCAGATCGTGCATGTGCAGTTCGGCCAGGAAATCATCGAAACCTCCACGTTCCGCGCGCTGGTCGATCCGCCCGCGGCAGACGCGGCGCCGCCGCGCCGCCTGAAGCGCGACGAACTCGATCGCCGCACCCATGCAGTTGATGCAAGCGGCCGCGTGCTGCGCGACAACGTGTGGGGCGAGCAGCACGAAGACGCCACGCGCCGCGACTTCACGATCAACGCGATGTACTACGATCCGGCCACGCAAACCGTGCTGGATTATCACAACGGCATGGCCGACATGCGCGCGCGTCTGTTGCGCATGATCGGCGACCCGGCCACGCGTTACCGCGAAGATCCGGTGCGCATGCTGCGCGTGGTGCGTTTCGCGGCGAAGCTCGACTTCGAGATCGAGGACAGCACCCGCGAGCCGATCGCCAACATGGCTGATCTGATCAACAATGTGCCCGCCGCGCGCCTGTTCGACGAGATGCTCAAGCTGATGCTCTCCGGCCATGCGCTCGCGTGTTTGAAACGCCTCCGGCAGGAAGGCCTGCATCATGGCCTGCTGCCCTTGCTCGACGTGGTGCTCGAACAACCCATCGGCGAGAAATTCATCACGCTTGCGTTGAACAACACGGATGCCCGCGTGCGCGCCGGCAAACCGGTGTCGCCGGGCTTCCTGTTCGCCACGTTGTTGTGGCACGACGTGCAGCAGCGTTGGCAAAAATTCGAAGCGAACGGCGAATATCCGGTCCCCGCACTGCATCGCGCAATGGACGAGGTGCTCGACATGCAAACCGAGAAACTCGCGATCCACAAGCGCTTTTCATCGGATATGCGCGAGATCTGGGGTCTGCAGTTACGCCTCGAGAAACGCTCGGGAAGAAGCGCGCTGAAGCTGCTGGAACACCAAAGATTTAGAGCGGGGTATGATTTCCTCCTGTTGCGCTGCGAATCGGGCGAACTCGATGAGTCGGTCGGTGCGTGGTGGACGGAGTTCATAGACGGAGACATCGCCGCACGTGAGACATTGCTCACGCAAGGCGGGAAGGACCGAAGCCCCAGAAAACGACGGCGGCGCAGCAGTGGCGCCCGAAGCCGCAAGCCGGGCGACGGATTGGAGGGCGGCACGCCAGCCGAACGCACAGCCGACGAAGCAGGCCATAACGGCTCGCACGACGACTGACACAGCGTTGGCTGTTGCCGTCGAACGATAGTTGCAGGAAGTTATGCCATGACGGTTGCTTATCTCGGCCTCGGCGCGAATCTCGGGGACGCGCGCCAGACCCTGAAAGACGCGGTGGTGTGCCTCGCACAACAGCACACCATCACCGTGCTCGCCAAGTCGAGCCTGTATCGCACTGCCCCGATCGACGCGGGCGGTGACGACTATTTCAACTGCGTCGTGAAGGTCGATACGACGCTCCCCGTGCGGCATCTGCTTGCGCTATGCCACAAGATCGAACATCAGTTCGGCCGTGAGCGGCCGTTTCGCAACGCACCGCGCACGCTCGATCTGGACATTCTGCTGTTCGGCGATCAATCGATCGACGAAGCCGATCTGATCGTGCCGCATCCTCGCCTGACTGAACGCGCCTTCGCGCTGGTGCCGCTCGTCGAGATCGACGCCGCACTGGTCATTCCGCAACATGGCCGCGCCGAGGCGCTGCTCAGCGGCGTGAGCGATCAGCGCATCGAGAAGGTGAAAGGGCCTTGCCAGTGTCCTATGCTCAATGCATTGACCGCCGGTGAAGGCACTGCCGGCAAGGGCCCCTGCGAATGAATTCATCGCCGCTCACCGTCACGGCACCGCAACTGCGGCCGCCGTTCGGCTATCTCGCGATCGAAGGGCCGATCGGCGTCGGCAAGACGTCGCTCGCACGGCGCCTTGCGCAGCGCTGGTCGATGCAGGAACTGTTCGAACGGCCGCAGGACAATCCTTTTCTCGAACGTTTTTACCGCGACACCGCGCGTTACGCGTTACCCACACAACTGCACTTCGCGTTGCAACGCGCGCAGCAGGCTCAGGACGTAAGCGCGGCGCACGTGTCGGGCACGCCGCTGATCGCCGATTTCATGACGCAGAAGAACGACATCTTCGCGCGTCTGACGCTGCAGGAAGACGAGTGGCAGTTGTATCGCGCGCTTGCCGCGCGTATCGAAGCTAGCGCGCCGGCGCCGGACTTCGTCGTCTATCTGCAGGCGAGCCCTGAGGTGCTGTTCGCGCGTATCCAGAAGCGCGCCGTGCCGATGGAGCTGCAGATTTCCGACGCCTATCTGCACGCCCTGTGCGATGCGTACAACGAGTTTTTCTATCACTACGACCGCACGCCCGTGCTAACGGTCAACGCCGAACACCTGAATCCGCTCGACTCCGACGCGGACCTTGCGCTGCTCGCAGAACGCATTGAAACCATGCGCGGCCGCAAGGAATTCTTTGTCAAAGGCACGTCGCTCTGAGCGGCGTGGCCACCTCTTTTTTCTCAACGGATTGACCCATGACCTATTTGCAGGAAGCGAGCCGGAACGCTATCACCGTGCCGAAACTGCAGGCAATGCGCGACGCCGGCGAAAGAATCGCCATGCTCACCTGTTACGACGCGAGCTTCGCCGCGCTGCTGGACCGCGCGGGCGTCGACGTGCTGCTGATCGGCGACTCGCTCGGCAACGTGCTGCAAGGCCAGACGACCACCCTGCCCGTGTCGCTCGCCGACATCGCGTATCACACGGCTAGCGTGGCGCGCGCGCGGCCCGCGGCGCTGATCGTGGCCGACTTGCCGTTCGGCACTTACGGCACGCCGGAAGAGGCATTCAGAAGCTCGGTTGAATTGATGCGCGCCGGCGCGCAAATGGTGAAGCTCGAGGGCGGCGAATGGCTCGCGGACACGGTGCGCTTCCTCGTGGAGCGCTCGATTCCCGTGTGCGCTCACGTCGGCCTGACGCCGCAATCGGTGCATGCGTTCGGCGGCTTCAAGGTGCAAGGCAAGACCGAAGCGGGCGCGACGCAATTGCTGCGCGACTCGCTCGCCGTGCAGGCGGCCGGCGCGCAATTGATCGTGATGGAAGCGATCCCGACGCTGCTCGCAAGCGACGTCACGAAGCAACTGCGCATTCCGACGATTGGTATCGGCGCGGGACTGGACTGTTCGGGTCAGGTGCTGGTGCTGCACGACATGCTGGGTATTTTCCCCGGCAAGCGACCGCGCTTCGTGAAGGATTTCATGCAGGGGCAGCCGAGTATTCTCGCGGCCGTGGAAGCTTATGTCGCTGCGGTGAAGGACGGCTCGTTCCCTGGGCCGGAGCACACGTTCTGAGTTTCGAGCGTTAGAGGATCGAGCGGAACGGGCCGTTTCGTGCCCGTTGTCGTTCGCTTTGGCGCGTATCCGATATCGCGTTCAAACGCATACAAGGCCGGTTGTCTTTCTCTGGCGACTGGTCGACCTGTCCCAGCCCGTGGCGGCGCGCCTCTCTCAGTCCACGATCCGTGCCGGCAGCGCGCCTCGCAGTGCATTGCACACCATCAGCGCTTCGGCGTTTTGCAGATCGGTCCGGGTGAGCACACGTTCGGCCGCCTGCAGACCCGACGCCTCCTCGAGCAAAACGCTGCGCATCACGCCTGGCAGCACGCCCGACGCAAGCGGCGGCGTCCACCAGCGCCCCGCCAACTTCACGAAGACATTCGACCGGCCACCTTCGGTCAATTCGCCCTGCCCGTTGAAGAACAGCGTGTCGAACGCGCCCTTCGCTTCGGCTTCGCGCCAGCCGCGATCGTATTCGGCGCGGCGAGTGGTTTTGTGACGCAGCAGCAAGTCGTAGGCGTCGGTTGCCGGGAAGGCGTGATCGGGTCCGAGCAACACGCCGACAGTGGAGTCGGCTAGCGGCGTCAGCACGGCCGCGGTGATGTTCGCCGTGCCGTTCTTGCTCAACGCGAGCCGCATGCGATGCGGAGTTTGTGCGGGCAGCGCCGCGCACTTCGCCGCGATCTCCGCGCGAAGGGCGTTGGCGATCGTATCGTCGAGTTTGAAGCCGAGTACCGCCGCGCTCGACGAGAGTCGCGCAAGATGGCGCGACCAATGCCGCACGCCCTCTTCGCGCGTCGCATACATTGTTTCGAAGAGTTCGAAACCCGGCTCGGCATGGGTCAGAAAGCGGGCCTTCAATTGACACTCCGCGTATTCGTCGGCGGCGACGCTGTCGAGCACGATCCCCGCGCCGATGCCCATCTTGCCTTCCAGTTGCCCCGTTTGCGCCGACCGGCTCAGCGTCAACGTGCGGATCGCGACGGACAGGCAGAAGTCACCGCAGGCGGTTTCGTTCGCAGCCGGTGTGGATGTGCCGGCACTCGTGGTGTGCGCGGCCGCCGAGGGCGCATCCAGCCAGCCGATGGCGCCGGTATAGAGCCCGCGCGGCGTGCTCTCGAGTTCATCGATCAATTGCATCGTGCGATGCTTCGGCGCGCCCGTGATCGAGCCACAGGGAAACAGCGCGCGCAGTATCCCGGCGAACGACGTGCCGGGCCGCAACGCCGCATGCACAGTGGACGTCATCTGCCAGACCGTCCCATACGGCTCAACCGAAAAGAGCGCCGGCACCTTGACCGAGCCCGTCTGCGCCACCCTCGACAGATCGTTGCGCAACAGGTCGACGATCATCACGTTTTCGGCACGGTTTTTAGGATCGTTGCCCAGGAATTCGGCAGCGCGCCGGTCCGCCGCCGGGTCGTCGGATCGTGGCGCGGTGCCTTTCATCGGCCGCGCATGCAACGTCTCGCCCTGCTTTTCGACGAAGAGTTCCGGCGAACACGACAACACCCAATCGCCGTCCGGCAACGCGATCAGCGCACCGTAGCGAACCGGCTGGCGCGCTCTCAGCCGCCGATACAAAGCGACGGGCGAGCCGAACACGTCGAAGCCGAGCCGGTACGTGTAGTTGACCTGATAGGAATCGCCCGCGCGCAGGGCTGCGTGGACCCCGTCGATCGCCGCGTTGAACTGCCGCGGATCGACGCTCGCGCGCACGTTGGCCGTGCCCGCCACCGATGGCTCGGCCGCGCCCTGGTCGCGTGCCATGAGCCACGCGTCGACCTCTTCACGCGAACGCTTCTCGCAACGTTCGAACAATAAAAAACGCAGCGTGGCATCGCCACGCTGCGTTTTCAGAGACCAATGCGCCTCGGCGCCGAGGAGATCCCGGCCGAACTCGTAGTCGGCGAGCACGACGGCATGCAAACCACGCAGGGTTTCCGCAGCCACGCGCTCGCACACGGCTTCGAGTTGCGCGGCATCCGCACACACCCATTCCTGCACAAAGCCCGTGTACAGACGACTCGAAGGGCGCGCCGGCAACGCGTCGCAATCGTCGAGCAATGCGAAAACCGCGCCGTGCTCATCTGCCGTCATGCTTACCGCCAAAATCAAACTGTCATTAATCGAAGAAGCTCTTCACCCGGTCGAACCAGCTCTTGCTTTGCGGGCTATGCCGCGAACCGCCCTCGACCAGCGCCTTTTCGAACTGCTTGAGCAAATCGCGCTGCGGCTCGGTCAGCTTGACCGGCGTTTCGACTTGCACGTGCACGTACAGATCGCCGGCAATGCTCGAACGCAGCCCCTTGATGCCCTTGCCACGCAGACGGAACGTCTTGCCCGATTGCGTGCCTTCCGGCACCGTGAAGCTGGCGCGGCCCGCAAGGGTCGGCACTTCGATCTCGCCGCCGAGCGCCGCAGTGGTGAACGGAATCGGCATCTGGCAATGCAGATCGTCGCCGTCGCGCTCGAACACCGAGTGCTGCTTGATATGAATTTCGACGTACAGATCGCCCGACGGGCCACCGTTGATGCCCGGCTCGCCATTGCCGGCGGAACGGATACGCATGCCGTCGTCGATACCTGCCGGGATCTTCACTTCCAGCGTCTTGGTTTCCTTCACCTTACCCGCGCCGTGGCAGTGGCCGCACGGGTCGGGAATGTAGGTGCCGGTGCCGTGGCACTTCGGGCAGGTTTGCTGAATACTGAAGAAGCCCTGCGACATCCGCACCGAACCCGAACCACTACAGGTCGGGCAGGTTTCCGGCTTGGTGCCGGGCTTGGCACCCGAACCGTGACAGATTTCGCACGAGACCCAGCTCGGCACGCGGATCTGCGTGTCGTAGCCGTGTGCGGCCTGTTCGAGCGTGATTTCCATGCTGTAGCGCAGATCGGCGCCGCGGTACACCTGCGGGCCCGCGCGGCCGCCGCCGCCACGCGCGGCGCCACCGGCTGCCTGGCCGAAGATGTCGCCGAAAATATCGCCGAATGCGTCGGCAAAACCGCCAAAGCCTTGCGCTCCGGCACCGCCCATGTTCGGATCGACGCCCGCGTGGCCGTACTGGTCGTACGCGGCACGCTTTTGCGAGTCCGACAGCATTTCATAGGCTTCCTTCACCTCTTTGAAATGCCCTTCCGCATCCTTGTTGCCCGGATTGCGGTCGGGGTGGTGCTTCATCGCGAGCTTGCGATAAGCCTTCTTGATTTCGTCGTCGCTCGCGTTCTTTGCGACGCCCAGAACCTCGTAGTAATCCCGTTTCGCCATATCGGTTCAACGCCACTCGCGCAATGCGACGCGGTGGCTCCTCTTGAATGCTGGAGTCTAACGACTCGTCCGGCCGCTGTTTCATGCCCTTTCAACATGGCCTGAAAACAACGCCCTCCATAAAACAAATGTGCCCGGAGAGCCCCAAAAGGCTCGCCAGGCGCGATAACCGCTTTCGCACGTTCATGTCGCCCGGTTGGACGCAATCCCTTGTGCAGCCGGGCCGCACACATTGCTGTGTGCGGCTTTACGGTCGAAATGCGACCTGGCTTTAGTCTTTCTTGACTTCCTTGAACTCGGCGTCGACCACGTCGTCCTGCTGCTGGCTCGCTCCACCCGCCGATGCACCTGCGCCGCCCGCACCCGCCGCGCCTGCTGCCGCGGCTTCCGCGCCTTGCGCAGCCTGCATGTCGGCGTACATCTTCTCGCCCATTTTCTGCGAGGCGGTGGCCACCACTTCGATCTTGGCTTCGATCGCGGCCTTGTCGCTCGAACCGCTCTTCAGCGTTTCTTCGAGGTCCTTGAGCGCGGCTTCGATCTTTTCCTTCTCGGAAGCTTCGAGCTTGTCGCCGTATTCGGTGAGCGCCTTCTTCGTGCTGTGGACCAGCGCGTCGCCCTGGTTGCGGGCGTCGGCCAGCTCACGCAGCTTGTGATCTTCTTCCGCGTTCGCTTCGGCGTCCTTCACCATCTTCTCGATTTCGGCTTCGGACAGACCCGAGTTCGCCTTGATCGTGATGCGGTTTTCCTTGCCGGTCGCCTTGTCTTTCGCGCCGACGTGCAGAATGCCGTTCGCGTCGATGTCGAAGCTCACTTCGATCTGCGGCGTGCCGCGCGGTGCCGGCGGAATGCCTTCGAGGTTGAACTCGCCCAGCAGCTTGTTGCCAGCTGCCATTTCGCGTTCGCCCTGATACACCTTGATCGTCACGGCGCCCTGATTGTCATCAGCCGTCGAGTAGACCTGTGCGTGCTTGGTCGGGATCGTGGTGTTCTTGTTGATCATCTTCGTCATCACGCCGCCGAGCGTTTCGATGCCGAGCGACAGCGGGGTCACGTCGAGCAGCAGAACGTCCTTGCGGTCGCCCGACAGAACCTGGCCTTGAATCGCGGCGCCAACGGCCACGGCTTCGTCCGGGTTCACGTCACGGCGCGGGTCCTTGCCGAAGAATTCCTTAACCTTTTCCTGCACCTTCGGCATACGGGTCATACCGCCGACCAGAATCACGTCGTCGATTTCGCCGACCTTCACGCCTGCGTCCTTGATTGCCACGCGGCACGGTTCAATGGTGCGTTCGATCAGCTCTTCAACCAGCGCTTCCAGCTTCGCACGCGTAATTTTCAGGTTCAAATGCTTCGGACCCGACGCGTCGGCTGTGATGTACGGCAGGTTGATTTCGGTTTGCTGGCTCGACGACAGCTCGATCTTGGCCTTTTCAGCCGATTCCTTCAGGCGCTGCAGCGCGAGCACGTCTTTCGACAGATCGACGCCCTGTTCCTTCTTGAACTCGCCGATGATGTAGTCGATGATGCGTTGGTCGAAGTCTTCACCGCCCAGGAACGTATCGCCGTTCGTGGACAGCACTTCGAACTGCATTTCACCGTCAACGTCGGCGATTTCGATGATCGACACGTCGAACGTACCGCCGCCCAGGTCATACACCGCGATCTTGCGGTCGCCCTTTTCGGCCTT
Organism: Paraburkholderia sp. RL17-381-BIF-C; assembly: GCF_046026435.1. Lineage (NCBI taxonomy): Bacteria > Pseudomonadati > Pseudomonadota > Betaproteobacteria > Burkholderiales > Burkholderiaceae > Paraburkholderia > Paraburkholderia sp. RL17-381-BIF-C. Next base: position 12,518 of record NZ_JARESX010000059.1, read on the forward strand.
GTCCAGACCGAATGCCAGAGCGGCTGCGGTCGGTTCGTTGATGATCCGCTTCACTTCCAGACCGGCGATGCGGCCTGCGTCTTTGGTGGCCTGACGCTGGCTGTCGTTGAAGTACGCAGGAACCGTGATCACGGCTTCCGTGACCGGCTCGCCGAGGTAGTCTTCAGCGGTCTTCTTCATCTTGCGCAGCACTTCCGCCGAAATTTGCGGCGGAGCGAGCTTCTGATCGCGCACTTCGACCCATGCGTCGCCGTTGTCGGCTTTCATGATCTTGTACGGCATCAGGCCGATGTCTTTCTGCACTTCTTTTTCTTCGAAGCGGCGGCCGATCAGGCGCTTGACCGCGTACAGCGTGTTCTTCGGGTTCGTGACCGACTGACGCTTCGCAGGCGCGCCGACGAGAATCTCGCCGTCTTCCATGTAAGCGATGATCGACGGCGTGGTGCGCGCGCCTTCCGAATTCTCGATCACCTTGACCGAATTGCCTTCCATGATCGCCACGCACGAGTTGGTCGTGCCGAGGTCGATGCCGATGATTTTGCCCATTTTTACTAATCTCCTGACTTTGATCGCTGCGGGAAGCGCCTTGTTTGCCCTGCTGGCGGTAAGGCGATCCGCTCTCAATTCCTACCTGCACTCAACATAAGTGCGTCCGCATCGTTTTCAAGACCTCTTTTACGATGCGGTCTTTAATTTTTTTCAATCGGGCGAACTTTCGCCCGAAATTGTTCCATCGGCTTGCGGGCCGGCGGTTTTTGCAGCATCAGCCACCCGGATTTTTTCCCGTGCGGCCGCAACCGCGGCCTGGAACTGCCCGAGGCCATGCCAGCCGGTTGCCCGGCCGAGCCGCTTGCCGCGGTAAAAAAAGAACCATGTGGGCACGCCGTGCAGCGTGAAGCGCCGCCCCAGTTCGCGATGCTCGTAAACGTTGCTGTGAAACCATTTGAGACCGAGAGCGCGAATCGCGTCCGGCTGCGCCAGCATGGCCTTCTTGGCAATCTCGCAGTTAAAGCAGTCGAGACCCCAGAAAAACACCACGGCCAGTTCATCGCCCGCTCCGGCGAGCCCGGCGTCGAATGACTCCGCGCTGAGCGCCTGCATCTCGAAGGCCGCGAACGCGGTGGCGTCGACGGGAATATTGGCCATGGCGACGCCTGCCAGACTAAACGGCTTCTGAACGCCTCGTCGCGCTTACTTCGGGGCCGCGACGGTCACGAGTGCCGGTCGCAGCACGCGATCGGCGATTACGAAGCCCTTTTGCAGCACGGCCACCACGGTGTTCGGCTCCTGGTCGGCCGGAACCATGGAAATGGCCTGATGGCGATGCGGGTCGAACTTCTCGCCAACCGGATTCAGGGCGACGACGCGACCCTTTTCCAGCGCGCCAGTGAGCTGGCGCAGCGTGAGTTCGACGCCTTCGCGCACTTTCGGCAGATCGTCGGTGGAGTGCGCGACAGCTGCTTCGAGGCTGTCGATCACCGGCAGCAGATGCTCGGCAAAAGTCTCGATCGCAAACTTGTGCGCCTTGGCGACGTCTTCCTGAGCGCGGCGGCGCACGTTTTCGGTCTCAGCCTTGGCCCGCAGGAAGCTTTCCTGCAACTCGGCGATCTTTGCCTGAGCCTCGGCCAGTGCCGCTTGCTCGGCGCTTGCCGGCGAGTCGGTCGCCGCGTTCGCAGCGGCTTCCTGCTGAGGTGCCGCGGCCTCGGCGGCCTGGCGCGCGGTTTCGTCGGCGGGCTTGGAATTCTGGCTCGTCGGGTTCTCTTGCGTGTTTTCCATGTCGCTGAAAGTCGTTAAAAAGTGAAAGCGAGGTAAAAGCCGAGGGCGGCGGCAGCGCATTAAGCCTGGTGCGGTTTGTGCGTTGCAAAATCGCGACAGACAACTTCGCGAGTCACCGCAAATCAACACGGCAGATGAGGCCGGAAAGAACCATTTCAAGCGGTTCTCCCGGATCTTTTCGCACCACGGCCGGGCAGCGGAAATGCCTGGTTACAACCATTAATGCGACGCAATCAGATTGAGATTGAGTGCGGGCGGCAAGTGGCCTATGCTCCAACAAAGCATCGGAAAAGACGCGTTAACCCTAATCTGACGTAATCCTTTCCGATATCTTGCAATTTCACCCGATTCGCCCGTCTTTATCCTGAACCTTCCCGAGGGGAGTACCGTGAAACTGACCTTTGCAATCTCGGTGGTCGCATTGGTTCTGATTGCGGGCACCACGACCATCTGCATGTCCGGGGCTGTCAACGATCACACTACCGAATATGGTGGCGTGCACGCGACCATGGAACAACTGTTCAATCCCCACCTGAAAGTTTGTCGATAGTGCGCCGGTCGCGCTTGGTCGGTCGGCCGTGTAATGCGGCCGCCGGCTCGCGATACGTCTTGCGCCGCTCCTGTTCGACCTGCCGCTTCAACTTACTCTCTTCGGTTTCCGCATAAAGCGTTTGCGCGACACTCGCCGGGCCGCGCACGTCGCACACGCCCAGCACCTCCACTTGCCACACGATCCGTTCGATCTCGATCTCGACCAGGTCACCGACCCGCACGTCTTTGGCCGGCTTGACGCTGGCGCCGTCAATGCGCACATGTCCTTTTTCGACGGCCGCCGCCGCGAGCGAACGCGTCTTGAAGAAGCGCGCCGCCCACAGCCATTTGTCGATGCGCAACTTGGCGCCGGCTTCGGTTGAAATCCTGTAATTCATGAGCCTGCTCAAGCTCCTGTCGTGTGCGGCACCGGTAGCGCCTGCACCGGCCAGCCCTGCAAATTCTGCGCAACGATTTCGCCCAACGCGGCAATCCACGCCTGCGAGGCGTTCAGGCAGGGAATCCGATGGAAATCCTGGCCGCCCGCGTGCAGGAATTCGTCGCGCACCTCCATGCCGATTTCCTCGATGGTTTCAAGGCAGTCGGCCGTAAAGCCCGGACAGAACAGATCAGCACGCCGCACGCCCGCCGAGCCCAGCTCCTTGAGCGTGGGTGCGGTGTACGGCTGCAGCCACTCGGCCTTGCCGAAGCGCGACTGGAACGTGATGCGGCATTCCACCGGCGTCAGTTCGAGTGCCTGCATCAGCAGCGCGCCGGTTTGCTGGCATTGCTCGTGGTATGGGTCGCCGAGATCCAGCGTGCGCTTGGGCACGCCGTGAAAGCTCAGCACCAGCTTGTCACCAGAGGCGAAATCCGGCCGGCCGTGCTGATGCCAATAGTGATGTACCTGCGCGGCGAGCGCCGCAATGTAGGCCGGATGATCGGCGTACTGGCGCACCGTGCGGATTTCCGGCTGATTGCGCATGCGCTTGAGCGCCGAAAAGGCGTCGTCGAACGCGGTGGCCGTGGTGGACGACGAATACTGCGGATACATGGGCATCAGCAGCACGCGTTCGGCGCCCGCCAGCTTGAGCTGGTTCAGCATGGCCGGAATGCCCGGCGTGCCGTAACGCATCGCGTAGTCGACGAGCACCGTGTAGTCGTTCAGTTGCAGCAGATGACGCAAGGCTTCCGTCTGCTTCTCGGTGTACACGCGCAGCGGCGAGCCTTCGGGCATCCACACTGTGGCGTATTTCTTGGCGGAGGCGCGGCCGCGGAACGGCAAAATCAACAGGCGCAAGATGATCTGCCAGAGCAGCGCCGGAATTTCGACCACCCGCGGATCGGAAAGAAACTGCGCGAGATAGCGGCGAACCGCACGCGGCGTCGGCGCGTCGGGCGTGCCGAGATTGATCAGGAGCACGGCGACGCGGTGTGATGTGGCGTTCTGTGAAGGCCGCTCGAGGTCGAAGCGCATAGGCAGCAGAAGTAACCGGTTAGGCGGAGTGGCGGTTCAAGTGGGAACCATTATAGCGGCGAGCTTCATGCACCGGTCCGCCGGACACCCCTGGCCATTCGGCCAATTGGCAAGCCGCGCGCCGTGACGCATTATTTGCGGCAGGAACCGGCGCGGCGAGGAGTCGAAAAGAAAGCTATTTACTGTTGGCTGAGCGTGAGGGAAAGCAGGCGCGCGGTAATGTCCACAATCGGAATCACGCGGTTGTAGGCCATGCGGGTCGGTCCGATCACGCCCAAGGTGCCGACAATCTTGCCGTTCACCTCGTAAGGCGCGGTGACCACGCTCATTTCCTCGATCGGCACGAGATTCGACTCGCCGCCAATGAAAATCTGCACGCCCGCCGCGTGACTCGACACGTCGAGCAATTGAAGGAGACTGGTCTTTTGGTCGAACACATCGAACAGCTTGCGCAAGCGCGCCATATCCGACGAGAGGTCGGCCACTTCGAGCAGGTTACGCTCGCCGGAAATCAGCACGGTCTCGCCCGTGTCGGCTTCGTCGGTGCTGGCCGTGACGGCGGCGTGCATCAGCGTGGTCATGTCGCCGCGCAGTTCGTCGATTTCTTCGCGCAGGCGGCGGCGCACGTCGTCGAACGAGAGGCCCGCGAAGTGCGCGTTGATGTAGTTGGAGGCTTCGACCAGTTGCGACGGCGAGAAATCGCGCTGGGTCGCCATGATGCGGTTCTGCACATCGCCTTCCGGCGTGACGATGATCAGCAGAATGCGTTTGTCGGACAAACGCATGAACTCGATCTGCTTGAACACGTGGCTGCGCCGCGGCGTGAGCACCACGCCGGCGAACTGCGACAGGTTGGACAGCACACTCGCCGCGGCAGCAACGACTTTCTGCGGCTCGCCTGCCTTCAGCGTGGTCTTGACGGTACGCATCACGGCTTCTTCGTCCGCGGCGGACTCCACCGTCAACATGGTGTCCACGAACAGGCGGTAGCCGCGCGGCGTGGGAATGCGGCCCGCGGAAGTGTGCGGGCTGATCACGAGCCCCAGGTCCTCGAGGTCGGACATGACGTTGCGGATGGTGGCGGGGCTCAGTTCGAGGCCCGAATAGCGCGACAACGTGCGCGAGCCGACCGGCTGACCTTCGGCGATGTAGCGCTCGATCAGCGTTTTGAGGAGGGTTTGTGCGCGAGGATCTAGCATGACGGAAAATTTTAGCTCAATGGCACGACTACCGCGAGCGCTAGGGGCGCCCATCCCTGACGAACGCGCCACCGCTTGCCGCTGCGGCACGTTGCCTTCGGTCCGGCACATCATTGGCCGGCGTTCAGTCCGGCGCGTTGCGGAGCACCTTGCGGGCCGCCTTCCGGGCGGCCCGGCTGGCGGCACCCCGCCGCACTTTAGCCGGCGCGCATGTCATCAAGGCTTCACCATTCTAACGATAATCGCGAGAGGCGCTGGCGGCCCGCGCGCGCCGGCCCGTCACCGGGTCTGTCTACGGTTCTTTTCAGGCCCTACCTATGGTGTAATGCCGGCATGCAAGTGACCAGCCAGTTCAAGACCGTCGCGCTCGTCGGGCGCAACAATACGCCGGGTATCGCCGAGCCGTTGACCGCGCTCGCCTTGTGCATCGCGAAGCGCGGCTTCGAGGTCGTGTTCGAAGCCGACACCGCTGCCGAGATCGGCGTCACCGACTACCCGGCGCTGCGTCCCGCCGAGATCGGCGCGCGCGCCGACGTGGCCGTGGTGCTGGGCGGCGACGGCACGATGCTCGGTATCGGCCGACAGCTCGCGCCGTATCGCACGCCCTTGATCGGCATCAACCATGGGCGGCTCGGCTTCATTACCGACATTCCGATCTCCGACATGCGCGAGATCGTGCCGCAAATGCTGTCCGGCAATTTCGAGCGCGAAGAACGGGTGCTGCTCGAAGCGCGCATCATGCGCGACGGCAACCCGATCTATCACGCACTGGCCTTCAACGACGTAGTGGTCAACCGCAGCGGCTTCTCGGGCATGGCGGAACTGCATGTCTCGGTGGACGGCCGCTTCATGTACAACCAGCGCTCGGACGGCCTGATCGTGGCCACGCCCACCGGCTCGACCGCTTACGCGCTGTCGTCGCAAGGGCCGATTCTGCATCCGCAGTTGCAGGGCATCGTGCTGGTGCCGATCGCGCCGCACGCGCTGTCGAACCGTCCGATCGTGCTGCCGGACGATTCCAAGGTGAGCATCCAGATCGTCTCGGGCCGCGAAGTGAACGTCAATTTCGACATGCAGTCGTTCACCTCGCTCGAACTGAGCGACACGATCGAAGTGCGCCGCTCGCGTCATACGGTGCCGATGCTGCATCCGGTCGGCTACAGCTACTTCGCCACGCTGCGCAAGAAGCTGCACTGGAACGAATACCCGTCGCACGAAGAAGACCCCAAGCCCTGAGCGGCAAGGACACCCGGAACGCGAACGCCGCCGCTGCCGAACCCTGACTACCCAGCTCACCAGACGACCTCCATGCTTCGCCACCTCTCGATACGCGACTTCGTCATCGTCGCCGCGCTCGATCTCGAATTCGACAGCGGCTTCACTGTTTTCTCCGGCGAAACCGGCGCCGGCAAGTCGATCCTGATCGACGCGCTGGCGCTCGCGCTCGGCGCCCGTGCCGATGCGAACGTCGTGCGCACGGGCGAAAGCCGCGCGGACATCACCGCGGAGTTCGAAACGCATGCGCAGGTCGAGCACTGGCTCGACGAGCAGGCGCTCGGCACAATCGGCGCCGACGGCCATCACGGCAGCACCGTCATGCTGCGGCGCGTGGTGGATGCCAACGGCCGCTCGCGCGCCTTCATCAACGGCACGGCGGCGACGCTCGCGCAGTTGCGCGAGGTCGGCGAAATGCTGGTGGATATTCATGGCCAGCACGCGCACCAGTTGCTGATGCGCCCCGACGCGCAACGCGAACTGTTCGACACCCACGCCGGCCTGTCCGACACGGCGGCCATCGTCACGCGGGCATGGCGCACATGGCGCGAGAAGGTTCAGGCGGTCGAGCATGCGCAAACGCGTGACCGTGAACTGCAACTGGAACGCGAGCGCCTCGCCTGGCAGCTCACCGAACTGGACAAGCTCGCGCCGCAGCCGGGCGAGTGGGAAGAGGTCAACGCCGAGCATCGGCGGCTGTCGCATTCGGCCAATCTGATCGACGGCGTGCAAGGCGCACTCGGCGCGCTGTCCGAATCGGACGAGGCCATGATCACGCATCTGTCCTCGATCGTGTCGAAGGTGCGCGATCTGGCGGAGATCGATCCGGCCTTGAACGACGTGCTGGCCGCGCTGGAACCGGCCGAAATCCAGTTGCAGGAAGCGGCTTATTCGTTGAGCCATTACGCGCAAAAGCTCGAACTCGACCCGGACCGGCTCGCGCAGGTCGAAAAGCGTCTGGATGCATTGCATTCGGCCGCGCGAAAATTCCGCCTGCAGCCGGAAACGCTGCCCGAAGAACACGAGGCGCGTCGCGCGCAACTGGCCGCGCTCGACGCCGCCGCGGACCTCGACAGCCTGCACGCCGCCGAGGCCAAAGCCAAAGAAGCCTTCCTGACCGAGGCAAAGAAACTGTCGAAGGCGCGCGCCAAGGCCGGCAAGGCGCTGGGCGCGGCAGTCACCACCGGCATGCAGGAACTGTCGATGAAAGGCGGCAGCTTCGAAGTCGCGCTGGTGCCGCTGCCCGAAGGTGGCGCGCATGGGCTCGAACAGGTCGAGTTCCGGGTCGCCGGTCATGCGGGTGTGCCGCTGCGGCCGCTCGCGAAGGTCGCCTCGGGCGGCGAGCTGGCGCGTATCAGCCTCGCGTTAGCGGTAATCGCGAGCGCCGCCAGCCCGACACCCACGCTGATTTTCGACGAAGTGGATACCGGCATCGGCGGTGGCGTCGCTGAAGTAGTCGGGCGGCTTCTGCATCAGCTCGGCCAGCAGCGCCAGGTGCTGTGCGTCACGCATTTGCCGCAAGTCGCCGCGCGCGGCGACCACCATTTCCAGGTGGCCAAAGCGGGCAATGGCAAAGGCGGCACGGTCAGCAGCGTGACTTCGCTCGACAAGGCGAACCGCATCGAAGAAGTGGCACGGATGCTCGGCGGCCTGGAGATCACCCCGACCACCCGCAAGCACGCGAAGGAAATGCTGGCAGCCTAATTGCTGATCAGCCGGGGGGCATCCCCCCGTCGCCGCGAGCCGATCAATCCGCGCGCCCTCACCCGAACACGCGCTTCCACAACCCGAGCACGGCTTCACGCTCGTTGGCCACCAGCGCCGGCTCGACGCGCGCCTTCTCCATGCCGTCCAGCCGCAGCTTGTGTTGCAATTTGCGGTAAGTGCGATATGCCGCGCCGACCGTCTCCGCTTCCGCCTCGCTCATCAGGCCGAAGCGCGACACTTCCCGTAGCAGCGCAATGTTGCCGGTGTTGCGGATCAGCTCGGGGTCGCTCGCCGCGTGCAGCAACACCCAGTACTGCACGGTGAATTCGATATCCACCATCCCGCCGCGATCGTGCTTGAGATCGAACAGCGCCGTATGGTTCGGATGCCCCGCCCCGACGCGCTCGCGCATCTCGACGATCTCCTTCGCGAGCGGCGCCGCTTCGCGCGGCGTGGTCAGCACCTGTTCGCGGATGGCCTCGAATTTCGCGCCGATCTCGGCGTCGCCCGCGCAGTAACGGGCGCGGCTCAATGCCTGGTGTTCCCATACCCACGCCGTATTGGCCGCGTCGCCCTCGCGCAACTGGTAGCGGCGGAACGCATCCAGATCGGTGACGAGCAGGCCCGACTCGCCGTTCGGCCGCAACCGCAAGTCGACGTCGAACAGCGTGCCCGCGCCGGTCGCTGTCGTAAGCCAGGTGATGAGGCGCCGGGTGTAGGTGGAGTAGACGTCGGCTGCGGCGTCGTCGGTGTCGTCGTAGAGAAAGATCACGTCCAGGTCGGATGCGTAGCCCAGCTCCTTGCCGCCCAGCTTGCCGTACGCGATCACCGCGAAACGCGGCACTTCGCGATGGCGCTTCGGCAACTGCTTCCAGACCGCTTCGAGCGTGACGTCGAGCACGGCGTCGGCGAGTTCGGACAGCCGGTCGCTCACATGCTCGACACTCAGCTTGCCGGCCAGATCGATCAGCAGAATGCGGAACACCTCGGCCTGGTGCGCGTGGCGCAGCAGATCCATCTGCTGTTCCACGCCGTCGGCGGCGGCCAGACGCAGGCGCAAGGTGCGCTTGAATTCGGGCCAGTCGAACGGACTATCCATCGCTTCGTCGTCGAGCAACTCGTCGAGCAATTGCGGATGGCGGATCAGATAACCGGCCGCCCAACGCGATCCGCCGAGCACCGACAGCACGCGGTGCAGTGCCTGCGGATATTCGGTCAGCAGCGCCAGATACGCGCCGCGCCGGCTGACCGCTTCCAGCAGGTCGAAGAAGCGCGCCACCGTATCGCCGCGCCGCGCGGCGGGCTCCAGTGTGCGCGCGGCTTCGAGCGCGCGTTGCGCGACGATGTCGAAGCGTTGCCGGCTGCGCTCGGCCAGCCCCGCGTAACGCGACGACTGCCATACCGCGCGCAGCCGCGCGAGCAGTTCGCCCGGCTCGGCCACGCCGAGTTCGATCAGGCGCGCCTGCAGGACTTCGTCGGCGCTGTCGTCGGCGAGTGCGCTGCTCCAGACCCATGCGGCAGCGCCGTCTTCGGGTGCGCCGCAGCCGTCGCGACCGTTCACCTTGTCGGCGAAAATCTGATCGAACTGCTGTTCGACGAACTCGCGATGCTCATCGAGCTTCGCCATCAGCGCGGCGTAATCGTCGCAGCCCATGGCGTGGGCGAGCGCCGCGCGCTCCTCTGGCGCGACCGGCATGGCATGGGTCTGCGCGTCGTTGCGGTATTGCAGACGGTGTTCGAGTTCGCGCAAGAAACGATAAGCCTGCGAGAGCTTCACGCAGACCGACGTGTCGATCAGCCCGTGCGTCGCCGCATGGCGCAGCACGGCGAGGGTCGGCCGCACGCGAAAGCCCGCGTCCTGGCCGCCACGGATCAACTGGAATACCTGCGCGCTGAATTCGATTTCGCGGATGCCGCCGCGCCCGAGCTTGATGTCGTCGGCCTTGTCGGGCCGCATGGACGCGCGACGCTGCGCCTCCTGGCGAATCTGCAGATGCAGCGCGCGAATCGCGCTGATCACGCCGAAATCGAGATAGCGGCGGTAGACAAACGGCGTAACGATCGCGTCGAGCTGTTTCTGTAGCCGCTGCGCCGCGTCGCTCGTGCCTTCGGACACGAGACGGCCCTTGATCCACGCGTAGCGCTCCCACTCGCGGCCCTGCACGTAGAAATACTCTTCGAGCATACCGAGGCTGCATACGAGCGGCCCCGAATCGCCGTTCGGCCGCAGCCGCATATCGACCCGGAACACGTAGCCGTCGGCGGTGACTTCGGCGAGGGCGCCGATCAGGCGTTTGCCGAGGCGTGTGAAAAAGTCCTGGGTGGCGATCGGAGAACGCTGGCCGCCCGCAGTCTCGCCGTCCTCTTCATAAATGAAGATCAAGTCGATATCCGACGACACGTTCAGTTCGCGGCCACCGAGCTTGCCCATGCCTACCACGCCGAGCGCGAGCCGCTCGCCGTGCGGTCCGCGTGGCTCGCCGTATAGCGCTTCGAGTTCGGCGGACAGGACGGCGAGAGCGCGCTGGATCGTCGTCTCGGCCAGATCGGTCATCGTGCCGGTGACTTCGGCGACATCCGCCGCGCCGGCGAGATCGCGCTCCATCACGGCGCAAAACACCTCGGTGCGCAACTGGCGCAGCGCCCGTTTGAGTGCATCTTCACTCAATGGCGCACCGGTCGCGCCAGCCGCCTCGGCGCACAATGCGTCGAAACGGGCGTCGATACGGTCTCGGGTCAGCGGCAAGGAAGCGAGCGCCGCCACCTGCGCGACGAGTTGCGGGCGGGCCGCCGCGGCGCGCGCCGCGTAGTGTGAATAGCTGGAACTCAGGAGAGTGGCGTCTGTCATCAAGGGTCTGGCTCGCTCGTTGCTTGATCAGCTTGGTTCAATTCGCAGCAGCACACGGCGCGACAGCCTCGCGCAGGTCGCGAGACGGCGCGCAGACAGGGTTTGCAGGAAGTCCGTCCACGCTATTCCGTGTGTTACATTTCGTCGTTAATTCGCAAAACTACCATACGCCCACCCGCCGCAGCATGTCCGAGCGAAACGAATCCGCCGACCCTCACGAAACCGGGCAGGTCCGGCCTGTGAGCGGAAGCGACCACATCGTGCTGCGTCGGACCTTTCACGTGGTCCTCGCGATCGCGCTCGTCCTGTACTTCGTTGCCACGGGTCTGTTTCTCGCATTGCGCTATGTGGTGCTGCCGCGCGCCGACTCGTTCCGCCCGCGCATCGAGGCGATCGTTTCAGAAAAGCTCCATGCGCAGTTCACCATCGGCAAGCTCGCGCCATATTGGAGCGGCTTCCAGCCGGGCCTCGACGTCACCAACCTCGTGATCCGCGATCACGAAGGCAAAACCGCGCTGACGATTCCGCACGCCACCGCCACGCTTTCGTGGAAATCGCTCTGGCAGTTTCATCCGGCGCTCTCCAGCCTGATCGTCGATCAGCCGGACGTGCTGGTGTCGCGCAGCAGCGACGGCGTGCTCTCGGTGGCGGGCGTGCCGGTGCCGACGCGCCACAGCGGCAACGATGTCCTGTCCACCTGGCTGTTGCGTCAACAGGCGATCGTGGTGCGCGGCGGCGTGCTGCGCTGGCGCGATGCGCAGCGTGACGCACCCGAGCTTGCCTTGCGCGATATCCGGATCGCGATTCTCAACGACGGCTACGATCACCGGCTGGCGCTACAGGCGCCCGCCGAAGGGCATGTCCTGCACGGTCCGCTTGATTTCCGCACCCATTTCAGACACGCGCCGCTCTCGGCAATCGGCAAGCCGATCAACTGGACGGGCCAGGTATACGTCTCGACCGGCCCGGTCGATCTGCCGACGCTCGCGCGTTACGTCAATTCGCCATTCGAGATGTATGCCGGCAGGATCGACAACGCGATCTGGATCGACTTCGCCGAGGGTCGCATGAAGTCGGCCGGCGGACAGCTCGCCGGCGCCGACGTCGCCATGCGGGTACGTCCGACCCAACCGAAGCTGCTAGTGCCGGTGGCCAACTTTTCGTGGCGCCTCGAGGCCGAACAGGGCGACTACAGGCTGCAACTGAGCCAGCTGCACGCCGAACTCGGCCAGCCGCCGCTCGACGACGGCACGCCGCTCACGCGCATGCTCGCGTTCGACACGCTGAACGGACGCTTCCGGACTGCCTCGCAGCAGCATGGACAACTCGTCAGCGTGAGCGGCGATCGCGTCGACCTCGGCGTCCTCGCCGAATTCAGCCGCGCGTTGCCGCTGCCGGGGCGCCTCCTGAACAATCTGGTGCGCTACAACCCGCGCGGTCTGGTGGCCAACTATCTGATCGAAGTCGAGCGCGGCAAGCCGGAGTCCGGCGAAGCGGGTAGCGACCATCGCCCGAGCGGCGCCGAGCCGATCGAGCGTTATCGCTTCAAGGGCGATCTGCAAGGCATCAGCGTCGCCGCGCAGGAACCGCCGCCGGGGCTCACGCCGCTGAATCACCCGCGCGCGGGGATCCCCGGTATCGAGAATCTGTGGGGCAGCGTGGATGCCGACGAAAACCACGGCACCGCCCTGCTCGACACCTCCAACGTCGCCATTACGCTGCCGGGCGTGTTCGACGACCCGCGCCTGAAGCTCGACCGCCTGCACGGCCGCGCCGACTGGACGATTACGCCGAAAGCGCCGGGCGAGAACCGCCCTGCGTTCACCGTGAAGCTGGCCGATTTCGGCGTCTCGAACGCCGACGTCGCAGCCACCGCCAGCGCCGACTACAGCAACCCGGGCCACGGGCGAGGCTCGCTCGATCTGAAAGCCGACTTCCAGCGCGCGAAGGTGACGCGCATCACCCGCTATCTGCCCACCAGCATCAGCGAAAAGCTGCGCATCTATCTGGGCCACGGTTTGCAGGCCGGCATGTCGCACGGCGCGACGATCGAAGTGCACGGCGATCTGACCAAGTTCCCCTATTCGCGCGACCCGAGCGCCGGGCAGTTCCATATCGTGGCGCCGTTCAAGGGCGGCAAGTTCGATCCGACGCCCTACCCGCCGCGCAAGATGAAGAACGGCACGCCGAACGTGTGGCCGGCGCTCGACGGCATCGACGGCGTGTTCGAGCTCAAGCAGAACGTGATGCGCTTCGACATCGACCGGGCGCATTACAAGCAGGTCGCGCTCACCGGCGTCAACGGCCGGATCGACGACCTCGGCACCAAGGCGTCGAGCCTCGTCATCAAAGGCGATGGCCATGGTCCGCTCGCCGACATGCTCGACTATGTGAATGCCAGCTCGCTCGGCATCATGGCGAAGCACGAGACCGAGAAGGTGCGCGCCGAAGGGCCCGCGTCGCTCGCGCTCAAACTGACGGTGCCGCGCACGCCCAAGCCGCATATCGCCGTGGAAGGCGCGGTCGGTTTCCAGAACAACCGCCTGAGCGTCGAGAACGTGCCGCCGCTGTCGCAACTGAAGGGCAAGGTGCATTTCACCGAGCACACGGCGCAAGTGGACCGGCTCTCCGGGCAATTCCTCGGCGGCGATATGCATGCCAATGGCGGTCTGAAGCAGGACGGCACGTATGCGCTCGACCTCGGCGGCCATATCGCCGTCGACGCGGCACGCGGACTCAACCTGCATGGCCCGACCGCGCAGGTACTGACGCGCATGAGCGGCAGCGCGCCGTACGCGCTCAACGTGCGCGGCGCCAAGGGACGTTTGCCCGAAGTGACGGCGAACTCCGATCTGACCGGCCTCGCGCTCGACTTCCCCGCGCCGTTCAACAAGCCCGTCGGCACGCCGATGCCGCTGCGCTTCGCCGTCGGCCCGTCCACTACGTCGGGCGAAACGGGACTGGAGCGCGCCGATCTCACCTTCGGCCCGATCGCCGCCGCCTATCTGCTGCGCTATCAGCCGAAAACGCCGCCCACGGTCGTGCGCGGCGCGGTCGGCGTGAACAGACCCGCCGACCTGCCGTCCGAAGGCGTGATCGCCGCCGTCGACCTGGACGCATTCGACGCGGACGCGTGGCGCGCGCTGGTCACGCAATTACGCAGTAAAGATGCGCCCGCGCCCGCCACGGCCACCGCGACACCGCCCGCGCCGAATCCGGTCGTCGCGCAATTCCTGCCGAGCCGCTTTGCGGTGCACATCGACACGCTGACGCTGCTCAAGCGTCACTGGGACAGCGTGATCGTGGGCGCGTCGCATGCGGATCGCACATGGCAGGCGAACATCGCGTCGAATCAGGTGTCCGGCCACGTGTCCTGGCTGCCTGGCCCGACCAAAGACTCGCCCGGCACGCTGCAGGCGCGCTTTGCCCGCGTGGTGATTCCGTCGGCCACCGACAAGGATCTGCTCGGCCAGGCGATCTCGGCGCCCGCGCAGAACATGCCGTCCATCGACCTGGTGGTCAACGAATTGATCGTGCGCGACCACAACATTGGCCGTCTCGAAGTCGACGCGCACAACTTCGACGAAGACGGCGTGCCGGTCTGGCAACTCGACAAGCTCGATATCACCAACCCCGCCGCCACGCTGACCGCCACCGCCAACTGGCGGACCTCGACCGAGCTCGGCAGCAGCGCCGACGAAGCCACGCCGCGCCGCACCGTGTTCGATTTCAAGCTGGACATCAAGGACGCCGGCGCGCTGCTGGAACGCTTCGGCCAGCCGCGCACGCTCAAGGCGGGCAGCGGCTCGCTCTCGGGTAAGATGATGTGGCAAGGCGGTCCGACCAGGATCGACTATCCGACCTTCAACGGCAATCTGGCCGTCGATCTGCGCCACGGCCAGATCCTCAAGGTCGATCCGGGCGTCGCCAAGCTGCTGGGCGTGCTCAGCCTGCAAAGTCTCGCGCGCTTCGCCACCCTGAACTTTCGCGACGTGATCGGCGAAGGCCTGCCGTTCGAGCACGTCACCGGCACGGCGCAGATTCACAACGGCATTGGCCGTACCGAGAACTTCGAGATGGTCACCGCCCCGGCGCGCGTCGAGATGAAGGGTTCGGTCGATCTCGCCCAGGAGACCCAGGATCTGCACGTTCAGGTCGTGCCGACGGTCAGCGCCGGCGCCGCCGTGATCGCCGCGACAGTCATCAATCCGCTGCTCGGGCTGGGCGCGCTGGTGGCCGATCTGGCGTTCACCCAGTCGGTCTCGCACGCCTTCGCCCGCGAGTATGCGATCACCGGTTCGTGGTCGAAACCGCACGTCGAGCGGGTGAAGAGCGATCGCGGTAAGATGGACGCTCCGGCTTCGACCGTGGAAGCGCACTGAGCCTGTCTCCGACCCTTTGCCCGGTCAGACAGGCGCCGTACGGCACGATCGGTCCCAGCCAGCCTTGAACGACGTATGCGGCGCAAGCGGTTCGCGCCGCCGCCTTGCCGGGAGTTTTCCGAAACGCTCATGAGCGAAACACACGTCTCTTCAACCGTCTCCAGCGGTTCCCTGGAAAGCGCCTTCCGGGTCGCCGCGCTGCAAATGGTGAGCACCCCGGATCGCGACCGTAATCTCGCCGAAGCCGGGCGCCTGATCGCCGAGGCCGCCGCCGGCGGCGCGCAACTCGTCCTGTTGCCTGAGTACTTCTGCTTCATGGGCTTCAAGGACACGGACAAGCTCGCCGTGCGCGAACCCTATCAGGACGGCCCGATCCAGCGCTTTCTCGCCGACGCCGCGCGCCGCCACCAGGTCTGGGTGATCGGCGGCACGCTGCCGTTGATGTCGCCAGAAGCGTCGCGCGTGCTGAACACCACGCTGGTGTTCGACCCGCAAGGCAACAAGGCCGCGCGCTACGACAAGATCCACCTGTTCAACTTCGAAAAGGGCGAGGAATCGTTCGACGAAGCGCGCACCATCTGCCCCGGCGGCGAAGTCCGCAGCTTCGAAGCGCCGTTCGGCCGTGTCGGCCTGTCGGTCTGCTACGATTTGCGCTTTCCGGAGCTGTACCGGCGCATGGGCGACTGCGCGCTGATCGTCGTGCCGTCGGCGTTCACATACACGACCGGCCGCGCGCATTGGGAAATGCTGCTGCGCGCCCGGGCGGTCGAAAACCAGTGTTATGTGCTGGCCGCGGCGCAAGGCGGCAAACATGAAAATGGCCGCCGTACCTGGGGCCACAGCATGCTGATCGACCCGTGGGGCGAAATCGTCGCGGTGCGCGACGAAGGCGCAGGCGTGGTCGCCGGCAATCTCGAGCGTGCGCGCATCGACGAAGTGCGACAGAGTCTGCCCGCCTGGCGTCATCGCGTACTCAGTTGACTCCCCTGACCACATTGATCAACCCACTCGTGTGACATTGAAAGTGCGGCGCCCTGGACTCATCTGGTGAGTGACAGACGCGCTAACCGAATCCTTCGTATCGAGCAGAACATACTTCGCATGAACATCATCGAACCCGGTATCCGTAATCTCGCCACCGCCAAGGACATTCTCCTGACGCCCTACGGTCTCGACGAAGCCCTGCTCACCCGCACGCTCGCCGAAATCTTCACGCACAAGATCGACTACGCCGACCTGTATTTCCAGTACACGCGCAGCGAAGCGTGGAGTCTCGAAGAAGGCATCGTGAAGTCCGGCAGCTTCAGCATCGACCAGGGCGTCGGCGTGCGCGCCGTGTCGGGCGACCGCACGGCTTTCGCCTATTCGGACGACCTGTCGCCCGAAGCGATCCGCCAGGCGGCGCTCGCCACCCGTTCGATCGCCAAGGCAGGCGGCGGCAAGCAGAAGATCAAGGTGGCCTCGTCGCTGACCGGCATCGCCGGGCGCGATCTGTATCTGCCGGCCGATCCGCTGCATTCGCTCGACGCCACCGCCAAGGTCAAGCTGCTCGAGCGCATCGAAAAGATGGCGCGCGGCCGCGATCCGCGCATCCAGCAGGTCATGGCCGGCCTCGCCGGTGAATACGACGTGGTGCTGGTCGCACGCAGCGACGGCGGCTTCGCGGCCGACATCCGGCCGCTCGTGCGTGTGTCGGTCACCGTGATCGCCGAGCAGAACGGCCGCCGCGAAATCGGCAGCGGCGGCGGCGGCGGCCGCTTCGACTACGGCTATTTCACCGACGACGTGCTGTCAGGCTACGTCGACGACGCCGTGCATGCGGCGCTGGTCAACCTCGACGCGCGTCCGGCGCCGGCCGGCGCGATGACCGTCGTACTCGGACCGGGCTGGCCCGGCGTGCTGCTGCACGAGGCGATCGGCCACGGTCTCGAAGGCGACTTCAACCGCAAGGGTTCGTCGGCATTCGCGGGGCGCATCGGCGAACAGGTCGCCGCCAAGGGCGTGACCGTGGTGGACGACGGCACGCTGCCGAACCGCCGCGGCTCGCTCAATATCGACGACGAAGGCAATCCGACCCAGTGCACCACGCTGATCGAAGACGGCATTCTGAAGGGCTACATCCAGGACACGCTGAACGCGCGTCTGATGAAAATGCCGGTTACGGGCAACGCGCGCCGTGAGTCGTACGCGGCGCTGCCCATGCCGCGCATGACCAACACGTACATGCTCAACGGCGACAAGGACCCGCAGGAAATCCTCGCCTCCGTGAAGAACGGGCTGTATGCGGTGAACTTCGGCGGCGGCCAGGTCGACATCACGAACGGCAAGTTCGTGTTCTCGGCGTCCGAGGCGTACATGATCGAAAACGGCAAGGTCACGTACCCGGTGAAGGGCGCGACGCTGATCGGCAGCGGCCCGGAATCGCTCAAATACGTGACCATGATCGGCAACGACATGAAGCTCGATTCGGGCGTCGGCGTCTGCGGTAAGGAAGGCCAAAGCGTTCCGGTGGGCGTCGGCCAGCCCACGCTGCGCATCGAGAAGATGACAGTCGGCGGTACTGCCTGATTTTGCAGCAAACGCATACTTCGTGCATGCATTGCGCGAAGTATGCGGATTTCCCGCATTTTTACGCCCCGCGGCTTGCAAGCTCAGCCTGCCCGGGTTATAAAGTCACTCACCCTTTTTGACCTGCGACCTCATTCGTCATGTCCGCCAAGTTTTATTTTTACTTTTTTTGGCATCTCAGACCGCTGGCGGATCGAGAGGGGTGTTAGTGCACGCAGAACACCGAGAATTCCCGAAAAACCGCCAGCCAGCCTGGCGGTTTTTTTTCGCCTCATGTCTTTAAAACTTTATTTTTGATGATTGTCCGCTCTGGCATCGCTGCTTCATCGCAATCCTGACTGCCCGCGCGAACACGCTACGAACCGATTGGAGAACACCATGCCCCCGCACAATACCGACGATGTCCGCATCCGCGAGTTGAAAGAACTCACGCCGCCCGCTCACCTGATCCGCGAATTCGCCTGCGACGAAACGGTGTCCGACGTGATCTACAACTCGCGCACCGCGATGCATCGCATTCTGCACGGCATGGAAGATCGTCTGATCGTCATCATCGGACCGTGTTCGATCCACGATACGAAGGCCGCGATGGAGTACGCGGGGCGGCTGGTCGAGCAGCGCAAGCGCTTTGCCGGGGAACTTGAAATCGTGATGCGCGTGTACTTCGAGAAGCCGCGCACGACGGTGGGCTGGAAGGGTCTCATCAACGACCCGCACATGGACAACAGCTTCAAGATCAACGACGGCCTGCGCACCGCGCGCGAGTTGCTGTTGCGCATCAACGAACTCGGCCTGCCGGCCGGCACCGAATACCTCGACATGATCAGCCCGCAGTACATCGCCGACCTGATCTCGTGGGGTGCGATCGGCGCGCGCACCACGGAATCGCAAGTGCACCGCGAACTGGCTTCGGGCTTGTCGTGCCCGGTCGGCTTCAAGAACGGCACGGACGGCAACGTCAAGATCGCCGTCGACGCGATCAAGGCCGCCTCCCAGCCGCACCATTTCCTGTCGGTCACCAAGGGCGGCCACTCGGCGATCGTCTCGACCGCGGGCAATGAGGACTGCCACATCATCCTGCGTGGCGGCAAGACGCCGAACTACGACGCGGACAGCGTGAACGCCGCGTGCGCGGACATCGGCAAGGCCGGTCTCGCCGCGCGTCTGATGATCGACGCGAGCCACGCGAACAGCTCGAAGAAACACGAGAACCAGATTCCGGTGTGCGCGGATATCGGCCGCCAGATTGCTTCGGGTGACGAACGGATTGTCGGCGTGATGGTGGAATCGCACCTGGTGGCGGGCCGCCAGGATCTGCAGGAAGGCTGCGCGCTGACGTACGGCCAGAGCATTACCGACGCGTGCATCGGTTGGGACGAAAGCGTCGCCGTGCTGGAAGGCCTCGCCGACGCAGTGAAGCAACGTCGTGTGGCGCGTGGCAGCGGCAACTGAACCCACACTGATTGCAGCAGCGGATGCACGGAAAAACCCGGCTCGATGGTGAGCCGGGTTTTTTGTTAGCCGAACGGACGAATGGTGCTCCCTTAACCGCCTCGGTACCTTAACAACCTATGGCCGGGTCGAATGCGACTTGACCGGGATGAAGGTTGCGTATAAGATTTTGTACATGAAAGGCGGCTATGGAGCAGGAAAAAGAAATTCGCTGGCTAGGCTCCAGCTATAGCGATTTACTCGCTTTTCCCGAGGAAATGCGTCGTCGAGCGGGGTTTCAACTCGGCAAAATTCAGGCAGGCCTCGACCCTGACGACTGGAAGCCGTTTGACTCGATCGGCCCCGGAACGCGCGAGATTCGCATCAGGGAAGCAGACGGCATTTATCGCGTCATGTACGTGACCAAGTTCGTGGAAGCACTGTACGTGCTGCATTGCTTCCAGAAGAAAAGCCAGAAGCTGGGTCCGCGCGACAGGAAGATTGCCGAAACGCGGTATCGCGCAATCAGGTCACACCACCTCTGGTCACATCACCATTAACAATAGGAAAACTAACAATGACGATCGACACCAAAATTCGTCACGTAAGCAGGCCCGGCGCCAATCTGTTCCTCGAGCTCGGCTTTTCCGCTGAAGAGGCGAAGCGGCTGCACGCGGCGTCGCAGAAACAGATCAACGACACGCGGCTGCTAAAGGAGCAACTCATGACAGAACTGTCCACGTGGATCGAACAGCATCATCTGAAACAGGCCGAGGCGGCCGAGATCCTGATGGTGTCGCGCCCGCGCGTGTCCGACGTGGTCAACAAGAAGACCACCAAGTTCACTATCGATACGCTGGTGGAAATGATGAGCCGGATCGGCAAGCCGGTCACGCTGGCGGTCGGCTAACGTGTATGGATCGCCAACGCGTATGGTGTTGCATGCAACATCGCGCTGTCATACACGTATCGCCACGGCTCGACTCTAGTCTGCGCCGCGCTCGTGTTGCCACAGCACGTCAGTGCCGCCGTCCGCACGGTTGAGCACGCGCGCAAGCACGAACAATAGATCCGACAGCCGGTTCACATACTGGCGCGGCGCGGCGTTGATGGTCTCGTATTCCCCCAACGCAACAATTGCCCGTTCGGCGCGCCGGCATACCGTGCGGCACACATGTGCGAGCGAAGCCGCGCGCGAGCCGCCGGGCAGAATGAACTCCTTCAGCGGCGGCAAGTCGGCGTTGTAGTCCGCAAGCCAGTCGTCGAGTTGGGCGAGATGCCCGTCGGTAATCATCGTATAGCCGGGAATGCATAGCTCGCCGCCAAGGTCGAACAGGTCATGCTGAATCGCGACCAGCGCCGCACGAACCTTGTCCGGTAAGGTTTCACACAGCAGTACGCCGAGGTTGGAGTTGAGTTCGTCCACGTCGCCGATCGCGGCGATCCGTGCGCTGTCTTTGCGCACACGGGTGCCGTCGCCGAGACCCGTGGTGCCGTCGTCGCCCGTTCGGGTAGCGATCTTGCTCAAGCGGTTGCCCATCATATCTCCCATGCATTCAGTGACGACGCGCGGCCCCATGTATCCCAACGCGGCTCATCGGGCACCGCGTTTATCCATATTGCGCGCATCGTGAAGTCGCCGCCATTATAGAAGCGCCCGCCTGCTCCAACGCCGGCCCGTGGGCGATCGGCGTAAAATGAAACAGATGCTGCAAACCAGCATTGCCCCACCTATCAGGAGACATGCGTGAATCATCCCGTGCCGCCGGCCCCGCTGCGCCGGCCGTTTCCCGCCGAGCTGCTGAGCGCGCTCAAAGCCGCGTTCGCCGACCGCGTGTCCGTATCCGAAGCCGTGCGCGCGCATCACGGCCGCGACGAGTCGCCGTTCGATCCCCAACTGCCTGACGCTGTCGTGTTCGCCCGCACCACCGAAGACGTGCAAAACGTCGTCAAACTGTGCGGCCAGTACAACGTCCCGATCATCCCTTACGGTAACGGCTCTTCGCTGGAAGGGCATTTGCTCGCGGTACAGGGCGGCGTATCGATCGATCTGTCTGAAATGAACCGGGTGTTGTCAATCAACGCCGAAGACCTGACGGTCACCGTCGAGCCCGGCATCTCGCGCAAGCAGTTGAACGAGGCATTGCGCGATACGGGCCTGTTCTTCCCGATCGACCCGGGCGCGGACGCGAGCATTGGCGGTATGTCGGCCACGCGCGCGTCCGGCACTAACGCCGTACGCTACGGCACGATGCGCGAGAACGTGCTCGGGCTGACCGTGGTTCTGGCCGATGGCCGCGTGATCAAAACCGGCACCCGCGCCCGCAAGTCGTCCGCGGGTTACGACCTCACGCGCCTGTTCGTCGGCTCGGAAGGCACGCTCGGCGTGATTACGGAAATTACAGTCCGCCTGTATCCGCAACCGGAAGCGGTGTCCGCCGCGGTGTGCGCGTTCCCGTCAATGGGCGACGCGGTCCGCGCGGTCATCGAAACGATCCAGATCGGCGTGCCGATCGCGCGCGTCGAATTCGTCGACTCGCTCGCTATCCGCTCGATCAACCGCCACTCGAATCTCACGCTGCGTGAAGCGCCCACATTATTCTTCGAATTCCATGGCACCGAGGCCGGCGTGAAAGAGCAGGCCGAACTGGTCCAGGACATCGCCGCGCAAAATGCCGGCGAAGGTTTCGAATGGGCCACGCGACCGGAAGACCGCAGCCGTCTGTGGAACGCGCGCCACAACGCCTATTTCGCCATGCTGCAACTGAAGCCCGGTTGCCGTGCGGTCACGACCGACGTCTGCGTGCCGATCTCGCGCCTCGCGGAATGCGTGGAGGAAACGGAACAGGACCTGAAGGACTCGCCGCTACCCTGCCCGATCGTCGGCCATGTCGGCGACGGCAACTTCCACGTCGCGATCCTGATCGATCCGAACAAGCCGGAAGAACTGGTCGAAGCCGAGCGCCTGAACCATCGCATCGTGCAACGCGCGCTGCGCATGGACGGCACCTGCACGGGCGAGCATGGCGTCGGCTTGCACAAGATGGGCTTCCTGCTCGAAGAACACGGTGAAGTCGCGGTCGACACCATGCGCTCCATCAAGCATGCGCTCGATCCGCACAATCTGATGAACCCGGGAAAGATCTTCACCTGGGCAGCTTGAGGCGTCTGCAGGCGCGGCTGCATAAGACAAGCAGCCGCGTGGGACTTGAAAGGCACGAGGAGACAAGTCACATGAACGCACCCGCTGAACTGACGGCCGAAGTACTCGCCCAGCGCCAGCGCGAAGTCGTGCAGGCGCTGATGGCCGTATTGCCGACCCATTGTTTGCTGTATCGGGAAGAAGACACCGTCGCCTACGAGTGCGACGGTCTCGCGGCCTACAGGCGTCTACCACTCGCGGTCGCGTTGCCGGAAACGGAATCGCAGGTGCAGCGCATCGTGCAGATCTGCCACCGTCTCGACGTGCCGATCGTGCCGCGCGGTGCCGGCACCGGCCTGTCCGGCGGCGCCATGCCGATCCGTCACGGCGTGGTGGTCTCACTCGCGCGCTTCCGTAAGATCGTGGAAGTCGACTCGTACGCGCGAACCGCCACGGTCCAGCCCGGCGTGCGCAATCTGTCCATCTCCGAGGCCGCCGCGCCTTACGGCTTGTATTACGCGCCGGACCCGTCGTCACAGATTGCCTGCACGATCGGTGGCAACGTCTCGGAGAATTCCGGCGGCGTTCACTGCCTCAAATACGGCCTGACGGTACACAACGTGCTGCGCGTGCGCGCCGTCACCATGGAGGGCGAAATCGTCGAATTCGGCTCGCTCGCGCCCGATGCGCCCGGCCTGGATTTGCTGGCCGTGCTGATCGGCAGCGAAGGCATGTTTGCGATCGTCACAGAAGTCACCGTCAAGCTGATCCCGAAGCCGCAAACCGCACAGGTCATCATGGCGAGTTTCGACGACGTGGTGAAAGGCGGCGACGCGGTGGCCGGCATCATCGCGGCGGGCATCATCCCGGCGGGTCTGGAAATGATGGACAAGCCGGCCACCCGCGCCGTCGAGGAATTCGTCAACGCGGGCTACGATCTCGACGCGGCGGCGATCCTGCTGTGCGAATCGGACGGCACACCCGAAGAAGTCGCCGACGAAATCGTCCGCATGACCGCGGTCCTGCGCGAACACGGCGCTACGCGCATCCAGATTTCCCGCTCGGAGAACGAACGTCTGCGCTTCTGGTCGGGGCGCAAAAACGCGTTCCCGGCAGCCGGGCGAATTTCGCCCGACTACTACTGCATGGACGGCACCGTGCCGCGCCGCAGTATCGGTCCGTTGCTGACGCGCATCGAGGCCATGGAGAAGACTTACAACCTGCGCTGCATCAACGTCTTCCATGCGGGCGACGGCAACATGCATCCGCTGATTCTGTTCAACGGCAACGATCAGGACGAGTGGCACCGGGCCGAAGCATTCGGTTGCGACATCCTCGAAGCGTGCGTGGAACTGGGCGGCACGGTGACCGGCGAGCACGGCGTGGGCATCGAGAAGATCAATTCCATGTGCGTGCAGTTCTCGCCCGAGGAGCGCGACGCGTTCCACGCGGTAAAACGCGCTTTCGACGCACCCGGCCTCCTCAACCCCGACAAAGGCATTCCCACCCGAGCGCGCTGCGCTGAGTACGGCAAGATGCACGTGCGCGGTGGCTTGCTGCCGCATCCGGACTTGCCGCGTTTCTAGCATTACCCCTGCCCGCCGACGCATCGCGCATAGCCCGCGCGCGCGCCGCTTTGCCTGCTTTCACCCTGATTACCCGATGCGGGTCCGCTCCTGGTTGCCAGAGCGCCCCCGCCCGGTACAATCAACCGAAACACAACGAAGCAGGACACCATGGAAGAGGACGACATCGTCGCCGGGTGGTCGGAACGTGTGCGTTCGGCCAGCGCCGAAGGGCACGCGTTGCGCATCCGTGGCGGCGGCACCAAAGACTGGTACGGTCAGACGCTGGAAGGTGACATCCTCGACACGCGCGCTTATCGCGGCATCATCGCGTACGACCCGGCAGAGCTGGTCATCACCGCGCGCGCGGGCACGCCCCTGCTGGAGATCGAGGCCACGCTCGCCGAGCACCATCAGATGCTCGCTTTCGAACCGCCGCACTTCGGGTCACAGGCCACCTTCGGCGGCTGCATCGCGGCAGGAATCGCGGGTCCGCGTCGACCCGCGGCCGGCGCCGCGCGCGACTTCGTGCTCGGCGCCGTGATCATGAACGGCCAGGGTCAAAAGCTGCATTTCGGCGGCCAGGTGGTGAAGAATGTCGCCGGCTACGACGTCTCGCGCCTGATGGCAGGCTCGCTCGGCACCCTCGGGCTGATCCTCGAACTGTCGATCAAGGTGCTGCCGTTGCCGCAGGCCGAAGCCACGCTCAAATTCGACATGAACGGCACCGACGCGGTCCGCAAGCTCAACGAATGGGGCGGCCGGCCGTTGCCGATTACCGCGAGTGCCTGGCGTCATGGCACGCTGGCCGTGCGCCTCGCGGGCGCCGAGGCGGCGGTCAAGTCGGCGCGCACGTCGCTGGGCGGCGAAGTCGTCGACGCGGTCGAAGCCGAACGCTTCTGGGCAGGACTGCGCGAACAGACCGACTCGTTCTTCGCCGCCATTCCGCCGAAAGCCGCGCTCTGGCGCCTCGCGTTGCCGTCCATTACGGAGCCGCTGCAACTGCCCGGCGCGCAGCTCATGGAATGGGGCGGCGCCCAGCGCTGGTGGATAACGGATACGGACGCGCAAACCGTGCGCATCAGCGCCAAGCAGGCCGGCGGCCACGCCACGATCTTCCGCACCGGCCACGGCTACGACCGCGGCGCGGGCGTATTCACTCCCCTTCCCGCGCCGATGATGAAAATCCATCGCGGCCTGAAAACCGCTTTCGACCCGGCCCGCATCTTCAACCGCGGCCGTCTCTACCCCGACTTCTGAGCGACGCGATGCAAACCAACCTCGCGGACTTCATTCGCAACACGCCGGACGGCGACGAAGCCGAAGGCATTCTGCGCAATTGCGTGCACTGCGGTTTCTGCACGGCCACCTGTCCGACGTATCAGATACTGGGCGACGAGCTCGACGGTCCACGTGGACGGATCTACCTGATCAAGCAAATGGTGGAGGGCGCGCCGGTCACGCGCAGCACTCAGGTTCACCTGGACCGTTGCCTGACCTGCCGCAACTGCGAAACGACCTGCCCATCCGGCGTGAAATATGGCCGGCTGGTGGAAATCGGCCGCAAGCTCACCGAAGAAAAAGTCACGCGGCCGCTCGGTCAGCGCCTGACGCGCCGGCTGCTCGCGAGCTTCGTGCCGAACAGCGCGCTGTTCACGCCGACCATGCGCATCGGCCAGCATTTTCGGGCGCTGCTGCCCAAGAAGCTGCGCGACAAGGTGCCCGCGCGCCAGCGTCCGCTCGAATGGCCGACCGCGAAACATCCACGCAAGATGCTGCTGCTGGCGGGCTGCGTGCAACCGTCGATGATGCCGAACGTCAACGTCGCCACCGCGCGCGTGCTCGACGCGCTCGGCGTCGAGACGCTGATCGCGCCGGACGCCGGCTGCTGCGGCGCGATCCGTCTGCATCTGGGCTACAACGACGACGCGCTCGACGACCTGCGCGCGAACATCGACGCATGGTGGCCGTACGTCGAACAGGGCGTGGAGGCGATCGTGATGAATGCGTCCGGGTGCGGCGCGACGGTCAAGGAATACGCGCACCTGTTGCGCCACGATCCGGCGTATGCGGAAAAAGCGCGCCGCGTGGTGGAATTGACGCGCGACATCGCGGAGATCCTGCCTGAGTTCGAAGAACCGCTGGTCTCGGTCACGCGGCGCCGCTCGGTTCATACGGTCGCGTTTCATCCGCCCTGCACGTTGCAACATGGTCAGCAGATACGCGGCAAAGTCGAGCATCTGCTGACCGCGCTGGGTGTCGAAGTGCGCCTGCCCGCTGACAGCCATCTGTGCTGTGGCTCGGCCGGCACCTATTCGCTGACCCAGCCCAAGCTCTCGTATGCGTTGCGGGATCAGAAGCTCGAACGGCTACAGGCGCAGGAGCCGCAGGTGATCGTATCGGCGAATGTGGGCTGCATTGCGCATCTGCAAAGCGGCACCTCCACGCCGGTCGCGCACTGGATCGAACTGGTCGAGCACATGCTGTCCGTATAATCGGGTAATCGACTTTCGCTGGACTTCTGGATCCGTCATGCCCGATCTGATTCACAACCTCGAAGCGGTGCGGCAGCGCATCGCCATGGCCGCGCACGTGGCCGGTCGCGATACGCGTTCGATCCATCTGCTCGCGGTCTCGAAGACTTTCCCCGCCGAAGACGTGCGCGCCGCCTACGCAGCCGGCCAACGCGCGTTCGGCGAGAACTACGTGCAGGAAGCCATCACCAAGATCGAGGCGCTCGCCGATCTGCGCGCCACGATCGAATGGCATTTCATCGGACCCTTGCAATCGAACAAGACACGGCCCGTCGCCGAGCACTTCGACTGGGTACACTCGGTCGATCGGCTGAAGATCGCGCAGCGGCTTTCCGAGCAACGCCCGGACAACCTGCCGCCGCTGAACGTGTGTCTGCAGGTCAACATCAGCGGCGAGGCGTCGAAGAGCGGCGTGAGCATTCCCGAGGCGGTGGAAGTCGCGCACGCGATCGCCGCCCTGCCGAAGCTGAATTTGCGCGGCCTGATGGCGATTCCCGAACCGGCCGGCGGCATCGACGAGCAACGCGTGCCGCATCGGCAGTTGCGTGAGTTGTTCGAGCGTCTGCGCGACGACGGACTCGAACTCGACACACTGTCCATGGGCATGTCGAGCGATCTCGAGGCCGCCGTGCTGGAAGGCGCGACGATCGTGCGCGTCGGCACTGCCATCTTCGGCGCGCGAGATTACTCTAACTGAGCGCTAGCTGCGCTCTAAGTGAGCCTCACGAGCCTCTTCCGGCTGCTGGGCTCTTCACTGCACTTCCTTCGGAACATCATGAAAATTGCTTTTATCGGCGGGGGCAACATGGCTGCCGCGTTGATCGGCGGCCTCATCAAGCGTGGCGTCGCGCCCGCTGACCTCTACGCAATCGATCCCAACGAAGACGCACGCAAGCGCAATGAGCAGCAATTCGGCATCAAGACCGGCGCCGCGGCGGATGCCGCGCTCGCCGCCTACGACGCCGTCGTGCTGGCAGTGAAGCCGCAAATCCTGAAGAGCGTCGCGGAGTCTTTGGCGCCGCATCTGAACGCGTCGCAACTGGCTGTGAGCATCGTCGCGGGTATTCGCATGGGCGACATGTCGCGCTGGCTGAACGGCCACAACCGTATCGTGCGCGTCATGCCGAATACGCCGGCGCTGATCGGCATGGGCGTAACGGGTCTCGTGGCGACCGCAGGTGTGGACGAAGCGGGCCGAGCGCTCGCGTCGCAAGTGCTCGGCGCGGTCGGCGAAACGGTCTGGTTCGACGACGAAGCGAAGATCGACGCCGTCACCGCAATCTCGGGCAGCGGGCCGGCCTACGTGTTCTATTTCATCGAGGCGTTGCAGGAAGCCGCGCGCCAACTCGGCATGGATGAAGCGCAAGGCCGCGCGCTGGCCGTGGCGACCTTCACCGGCGCGGCGCAACTGGCGGCGAATTCCGACGAGCCGCCGAGCCTGCTGCGCGAACGCGTGACATCCAAAGGCGGCACCACGGCGGCGGCGCTGGCGTCGTTCGAGGCGAGCGGTATCAAGGATGCGATCGTGCGCGGCGCACTCGCCGCCGACGCCCGCGCGAGAGAAATGGGCGACGAACTCGGCCGGGAATAAGCGCGTAAGCAGCGCATTGGAACTGAACGCCGCAGCGGTTCGATTCAAGCCGCCGCGGCGCTAGCGACGAAGAAATCCAAGGCCCTTGGGGAAAATCAGACCCACGCCGCCGCGTAATGCGCGGCGATACCGGCGAACAGCGCGCCGCCGAGCCAGTTGTTATGCCGGAACGCCGCGAAGCACGCCATCCGTTCGCGATGGCGAATCAGCGTGTAGTGATAGATCGCGCAGCCCGCGGCCGCCGCCCAACCCAGCCAGTACAGCACGCCGAAACCGAGCATCAGGCCGATACCCACGTAGATCCCCAGCGTCACCGCGTAGCAGAGCATGATCGCGGCCACGTCGAAGCGGCCGAACGTCAGAGCCGAAGTGCGGATGCCGATCTTGATGTCGTCGTCGCGGTCGACCATCGCATATTCGGTGTCGTACGCCACCGACCAGAATACATTGGCCAGCAGCATCACCCACGCGAGCATCGGCACGTGGTTCTGAATCGCGGCGAACGCCATGGGAATGCCGAAGCCGAACGCGATGCCCAGATAAGCCTGCGGAATCGCGAAGAAGCGCTTGGTGAACGGATACGAACCGGCGACGAAAAGCGCTGCCACCGAGAGTTCCTTGGTCAGCGTATTCAGCGGCAGGATCAGCAGAAATGCAAGCAACGACAAAGCGGCGGCCAGCGCCACCGCTTCCCACGCCTTGATCTTGCCCGACGTGATCGGACGATTCTCGGTGCGCTTCACGTAACGGTCGAAATCGCGGTCGGCGTAGTCGTTGATTGCGCAACCCGCCGAGCGCATCAGCACCGTGCCCACCGTGAAGATCACCAGCAGCGGCAACGACGGACGACCGTCCGACGCGATCCACAGCGCGTTGAGCGTCGGCCACAGCAGCAGCAGGCTGCCGATCGGCTTGTCCATGCGCACGAGGCGCAGATACAGGGGAAGTCGGGCGAACATGGGCGGAATCGGTGAAGTGCGAGACAGTGCGGCTATTTTACGGGATGCGGACGGCGGGTCGCCGCCGCGTGAGCAAGTCCGACAAGTCGGCGGCGCAAAAAACAAAGCCTCCCGCGCGGGGAGGCTTTGTTTGCCTTGCTTTGCATCACGTTTCAGCGCCGGCGCCGAACCGAAGCACCGCGTTGAAACCCGGGCGAAACGCCCGCTGCGCGCACCGCTTACGCCAGCATCGAGCGCAGCATCCACGCGGTCTTTTCGTGCGTTTGCATGCGTTGCGTCAGCAGGTCTGCGGTCGGCTCGTCGTTGGCGGCTTCCGTCGACGGGAAAATCGCGCGTGCGGTGCGCACCACGGCTTCCTGACCTTCCACCAGTTGGCGGATCATTTCTTCCGCAGCCGGTACGCCATCCGCTTCCGGAATGGACGACAGCTTGGCGAATTCCTTGTAGCTGCCCGGCGCATGCACGCCCAGCGCGCGAATCCGTTCAGCGATCGAATCGACCGCCAGCGCCAGCTCGTTGTATTGCGTTTCGAACATCAGGTGCAGCGTATTGAACATCGGACCCGTCACGTTCCAGTGGAAGTTGTGGGTCTTCAGATACAGCGTGTAAGTGTCGGCGAGCAGGCGCGACAGCCCTTCTGCAATCTTCTTGCGATCCTTGTCGCTGATCCCGATATTGACGTGCTGTACGGCTGCTGCGGCTTCTTTTTTGGCCATGATGACTCCTTCAAAGAGTGATACGAACCGGTCGGCAAGTGACGGTTTGCGGATAGCAAACTCGACATAACGAACGCCCGACAGTTTAGCTTAGAAAACTGCTGCGCCCGTATGACGCGTGGCCACTTGCCGCAGCCACGGCACGCCTTCTATCAGCCGCCCAGCGCGTGTTGCAGCGCCTGCGCGGCGATCACCGCGAACCCGCTCGTGGCGATCGCAAAACCCACGGCCTTACGCGCCATCAACGCGTACTGCTGTTGCGCGCCGCGCGCGGCTCGCGTGCCGCCCAATGTGGCCATCATCATCTGCATCATGATCGTGCTCCTTCGGTTCGTATCGATACCGGCGGGACGCAGATGCGTCCCACCTTGCTGCATCACTTGAACTGCTGCGTGGCGGCTTACCTGTTTTTGCCTTCCGCGAGGTCGGCCAGCGCCGCGATCACGCCTTGTGCGTAAGCCGGGTCGATGCGGCGGAAATGCTCGATCTGCCGCGCGACGATCTCCTGCGGCACACCGTTGATATGGCGTGCGATGTTGCCGAACAGACGCTCGCGCTGAGCCGTATCGAAGAGCGCGAACAGCATGGCGGGTTGCGTGTAGTAATCGTCGTCGAGACGATGATCGTAGCGATCCACCGCGCCCGCCGCGAGCGGCGGTTCGGACGCGTTGGCGTCCTGCGCGAAGTCGCCGAACCGGTTCGGCTCGTAATTCACATTGCCGCCGAGATTGCCGTCCGCGCGCATCGCGCCGTCGCGATGGAACGAATGCGGGCTCGGCACGCGCGATGCGTTCACCGGAATCTGGTGGTGGTTCACACCGAGGCGATAGCGCTGCGTGTCGCCATACGAGAACAGACGACCCTGCAACAGACGATCCGGCGAGAAGCCGATCCCAGGCACCACGTTGGCCGGCGTGAACGCCGCCTGCTCCACGTCGGCGAAATAGTTGGCCGCGTTGCGATTCAACTCGATCGTGCCCACGTCGATCAGCGGATAGTCCTTCTGCGACCACACTTTCGTGATGTCGAACGGATTGAAGCGATACGTTGCGGCTTCGGCTTCCGGCATCACCTGTATGGCGAAGCGCCATTTCGGGAAGTTGCCCTGCTCGATGTTCGTCAGCAGATCGCTTTGCGCGCTTTCGCGGTCTTGCGCGACCACCTGTGCGGCCTCTGCGTCGGTAAAGTTCTCGATGCCTTGCATCGACTTGAAATGGAACTTCACCCAGAAACGCTCGTTGGCCGCGTTGATGAACGAGTACGTGTGTGAACCGAAGCCGTGCATCTGACGGTAGTTTTGCGGAATGCCGCGATCGCTCATGAGGATTGTGACCTGATGGAGCGACTCCGGATGACGCGACCAGAAATCCCACGCGGCCACGTTGCTGCGCATGTTCGTGTACGGGTCGCGCTTTTGCGTGTGGATGAAGTCAGGAAACTTCAACGGATCGCGGATAAAAAACACGGGCGTGTTGTTGCCGACCACGTCCCAATTGCCTTCTTCCGTGTAGAACTTGATCGAGAAACCGCGCACGTCGCGTTCAGCGTCGGCCGCGCCACGCTCGCCCGCAACCGTCGAAAAGCGCATGAAAAGCGGCGTTTCCTTGCCGACCTGCGCGAACACCTTCGCCTTCGTGAAACGCGAGATATCGTGCGTGACCTTCAGCGTGCCGAAAGCGCCCGAACCTTTGGCGTGGACACGGCGCTCCGGAATCACTTCGCGATCGAAGTGGGCGAGTTTTTCCAGCAGCCAGACGTCTTGCAGGACAACCGGGCCGCGCGCGCCGGCGGTCATCGAATTCTGGTTGTCGGCGACGGGTGCCCCGGCGGCATTGGTGAGCTTACGTTCGGACATGCGTGACTCCTGAATGGCTTTTATCGAAACAGAATGGGGGGAGAGGCGCGCGGCGCACTGATGTCAGAGGCTCATGCGTTGTGCGTGATGCGTCATGCGGACAAGGCCCGATCGACCAGCAGGGACAACGCGACGGTGCGCATGCTGAGCATCGACGCGACAAAGCCACCGGACGCGGCGACCGATTGTGCGGCGAGGGCTTGAGCGGGCTGCGGGTTCAGTTGCGTCATGATTTCCTCCAGGTCTTGTGGGATCGGGCGATCCATGGAGGAAACTATACCAATACTATCGAATCATCGTGTTTGATTAATTTTATCTATTCGATAGGCGCTGCAGCTATCGACACCCATGACGGGCGCCGGGCCGGCTGCCGCAGATGCGCGGCGAACCGGCCTGGAAGCGGGTGTGACCGTTAGTTGACGGCGACCGGCAAGTCGAGCTTTTTGACGCCCGGCAGATCGCAGGCGCTGATGGCATCGCAAATCGCGTCGATGGCGGGCATGCGCGTGAAGCTTTTGCGCCAGGCCAGCACGACGCGGCGATCCGGCACGGGTTCGTCGAAGGCGACGTAGCTGAGCAGGCCGGCGTCGATGCCGCCGGCGTGCGGCTTGACTTCGTGCACCGACATGCGCGGCAGCACGGTAATGCCGACGCCGCTCGCCACCATATGGCGAATGGTTTCCAGCGACGACCCTTCGAAGGTCTTCTGAATACCGTCCGCGTTTTGCGAAAAGCGCATCAGTTCCGGGCAGACGCCCAGTACGTGGTCACGGAAGCAGTGGCCGCTGCCGAGCAGCAGCATGGTTTCCTGCTTCAGATCGTCGGCGTCGATTTTCGGGCGGTTTTCCCAGGCGTGACCGGACGGCAGCGCGACCACGAACGGTTCGTCGTACAGCGGGCGCAGCATCAGGCCGGTTTCCGGAAAAGGCAGCGCCATGATGGCGACGTCGATTTCGCCCTGTTTGAGCAGTTCGATCAGCTTGAGCGTGTAATTTTCCTGCAGCATCAAGGGCATTTGCGGGACGCGCTTGATCATCTGCTTGACGAGCGTGGGCAAGAGATACGGCCCGATCGTGTAGATGACGCCGAGGCGCAGCGGCCCGATCAGCGGATCTTTGCCCTGTTTGGCGATTTCCTTGATGGCGAGCGTCTGCTCGAGGACACGTTGAGCTTGCGTGACGATCTGTTCGCCGATCGGCGTGACGCTCACTTCGCTGGTGCCGCGCTCGAAGATCTGGACGTTGAGCTCGTCTTCGAGCTTTTTGATTGCGACCGACAGGGTCGGCTGGCTGACGAAACACGCTTCGGCGGCCCGGCCGAAGTGCCGCTCGCGGGCAACCGCGACGATGTATTTCAATTCGGTGAGCGTCATTGGGGGACCAATCAGTGCGATGAGTTTGATAGGTTCTAGTTATACACCTATAGGGTCGGTTCGCCAACCTCCTGGGGTTGTGTGGGGGGCTTTTGGGGTTTGGGTTATGGGTCTTTGGTCTTTGGTCTTTGGTCTTTGGTCTTTGGTCTTTGGTCTTTGGTC
>NZ_JARESX010000060.1:0-45297 GCF_046026435.1 Paraburkholderia sp. RL17-381-BIF-C
ACCCCCCCCCCCCCCCCCCCCCCCCGCCCCACCCCCCCCCCCCCCCACCCCCACCCCCCCCCCCCCCCCCCGCCCGCCCCGGCCGCCCCCCCCCCCCCCCCCCCTCGCCCCCCCCCCCCCCCCCCCCCCCGCCCCGGGCCCCCCCCCCCCCCCCCCCCCCCCCGCCCGCCCCGCCCCCCCCCCCCCCCCCCCCCGCGGGGGGGGGGGGGGGGGGGGGGGGCCCCCCCCCCCCCCCGCCCGGCGCCCACCCCCCCCCCCCCCCCCCCACCCCCGGCCCCCCCCCGCCCCCCCCCCCCCCTCGCCGTTATGCAACGTGTCCGCCCGTTCAGGCGATCTTCGACACGACGCGAATTTCAGCGTGCTCCACCCAATCCGCCACCGCTTTCCTGTAGGTCGCGATGTGCTCGGATTTCGCATGCGCTGCCAGTGCTTCCTGGCTTTCCCAACGCTCGACAAACACGAACCGGCGCGGCTCCTGCACGTCGCGGTGCAAGTCGTATTGAAGCGCTCCCTGCTCCTTGCGCGTCGGCCCGACCAGACCTTCGAGCGCCTGACGCAGTTGCTCTTCGTGCCCCGGCTTCGCCACCGAGATTGCGACCACCGCGATTTCCGACATGCCTAACCTCCGTTTCATTAAAAGCAGCAGCATACCGGGCGCCCACCAAACCTGCAGGACGCGGCTTCAAGGCGCCGGCTTCGCGGTCCATGCCTGCGCCCTGCTGACCCGATAACGCGCCCACGCATTCAAACGTCTAAGCCGCCCTCGCCTGGAGTTTGGCGGGTGTCCGCTCAGCGCCCTGTTACGCTCGATTTCATACATGCAAAAGATTGCGATGAAGGCAATCGGTTTTGCGCGCGGCGTATGGGCGCAAAACTCGCGCGGCGGGCCGGCGGCATCGTGCTGGATGGGCCTCGGGGAAAGGGTTTGCGGGGCGCCCGACATGTGCGCGAGTACGACCCCGCGTCTGTGATTACCCGCACATTCACGCGAATTGCAAACTGCTAGACTGGTTTTGACTAATCCGCCGGAGTCCAGCATGGCTGGCATTGCTCTCCGCGTTCCCGGGCTTTATCCGACCCGCCCTGCACACGTGGGGGCCGTGCCTCCGTTGCGCGCCGAATCGTCTGACGCGCCCCGTCACCCGCTTACCGCGATGCCGCCATGTCCGCACTCATGCCCGCCTTTATGCCATCCGTCAGCGAATTGACCCTGAGCGGCCTGCTCCCGCATCTGGTCCGGCACGAGTCCGGCTGGAGCGCGACGTGGCGCGCGCTGACTTTGCACAGCGTGTTCCAGCCGGTGCTCTCGGTCACGCACCAGCGCATCGTCGGTTATGAAGGACTGCTGCGCGCCTTCGATCCGGTCGGTTTGCCGGTCTCGCCAGAAGTGCTCTTCTCGGGCACCCGCTCGGCCGCCGACGCTCGTGAACTCGACCGTATCGCGCGCTGCCTGCATGTGGCGAACTTCATGGAGCAAGGCATCAGCACCGGGTGGCTGTTTCTGAATACGCGTCCACAGGTGTTCGAAACCGGCTGGCCGCAGCGCGCGTTCATCGACGAACTGTCGGCGCACTTCGGATTGCCTCAGGAGCGCATCGTGATCGAAGTGCTCGAGCAACCCGCCGACGACGAGTCCGCCGTCGCCAGCATGCTCGCCGCCTCGCAGCCGCGCGACTTCCTGATCGCGATCGACGACTTCGGCACCGGCTTCTCGAACTTCGACCGCGTATGGCGCTTCCGCCCCGACATCGTCAAACTCGACCGTTCGCTGGTCGCGCGCGCCGGCAGGCGCGAAGGCGACGATTCGATGATCAGCCACCTGATCGCGATGCTTCATCAATCAGGCACGCTGGTACTGGCTGAAGGCGTCGAAACCGACGAAGAATTGATGATCCTGATGGAAGCCGATGTGGATTTCGTCCAGGGTTTCTGGCTCGGTCAGCCGAAGAGCTCCGTGCAGGCGGCGTGCGCCGGCGTGCCGGCGCTGATCGAATCGATGTGGAGCAAGTTCGCCGACTACGAGCGCGAGCATGCCGGCCACCAGCGGCTGGGTTTCGAGGGTTTCGCCGAAGCAGTGCTGGCCGCCGCCGAGACCTACAAAACCACCGGCGATCTGCGCCAGGCGGCGCAAAAGGTGTGGCATTTGCCGGAGGCCCGCCGCGTGTTCATCACCGACGGACAAGGCGAACAAACCCTGCCCTCGGTCACGGCCGCCTCTGTGCCGCCGCCTCCGCTGCGGCTCGCGCCGCTCTATACCGACACGCGCAGCAACTGGTCGCGGCGCGCCTACTTCAAGCACGCACTCGCCGCGCCGGGGCGCGTCGCGATGATGGGTCCGCACTATTCGCTTGCCGACGCTCAGGACTGCTACACCGCCGCCCTTGCATTCGAGCGTGACGGCACGCATGTGCTTTGCGTCGACTTCGTGCCGAGCGCCACCCTCCCCGACGTGCGCCCCGCGGGACGCGGCAGCAAGCGCTAATCGTCCACCCGGCCGCGGCCGGATTTGACCTCGCTGCGCTTGGCCTTGCTGTCGAGGCGCCGCAGGTTCGACGCGCGCGTCGGCCGGGTCGCCACGCGCTGCTTGCGCGTCACGCTGACGCTTTCGATCAGCTGATCGAGCCGCGCCAGCGCCGCCGCGCGGTTCATGTCCTGAGTCCGATGCTCCTGCGCCTTGATGATCACGACGCCGTCACGCGTGAGCCGGTGATCGGACAGCGCAAGCAGGCGCATTTTCAACACTTCCGGCAACGATGAAGCGCGCACGTCGAAGCGCAGGTGGATGGCGCTCGAGACTTTGTTGACGTTCTGGCCGCCCGCTCCTTGCGCGCGCACGGCAGTCAGTTCGATTTCGTTCGACGGGATCGGATAGCGGGATGTCATGACACGAGATTGGGCTGGGAGACATGAGTGTACACAGTGCGCCCGAACGCCGATTATCGGCTATCGGGCGCGGCGGCCGATGCGAAAAACTATTTGCATCCGCACCGCCGCGTCATCGATACTGCGTTTTTCGCTTACGGCGTAAATTAACATGAAGCTTCGTCCGGCTTTTGTGCTCGAACTGGCCGTCAACTTTCTGTTGCCATGGCTCGCCTACCGTCTCGCGTTGCCGCATCTGGGCGAGACCGGCGCGTTGATCGCGTCCGCCGTGCCGCCGATCGTCTGGAGCCTGGTTGAACTCGTGCGGTTTCGGCGCGTCGACGCGTTGAGCGTGATGGTGGTGACCGGCATCGCGCTCTCGGTCGCGGCAATGGCGCTCGGCGGCAGTCCGCGCATGCTGCTGTTGCGCGAGTCGCTCGTGTCCGGCGCGGTCGGCGTGGTGTTTCTGCTCTCGCTGCCCATGCGCCGTCCGCTGATCTTCTATCTCGCACGCGCCACCGTTGCCCGCGAAATGGAGGGCGGCGCCGCGCGCTTCGAAGCGCTGTGGCAGGAGCGGCCCGCGCTGGTCGCCGCGATCCGTCTGATGACGCTGGTGTGGGGCGTCGGCCTGACCGGCGAAACGGCGCTGCGTGCGTGGATGGCGCTCACCTGGCCGATCGAGCGCTTTCTGGTCGTTTCGCCGTTCATCGGCTACGGGATCTATGGCGGGCTGACGCTGTGGACGCTGTGGTATCGGAAGACCATGCGCGGGCGGGTCGACGCGCGCGTGCAATCGGGTGGCGCGGTTAGTTGAGCAGGTTCCACGCGCAGTGCGTGGGGCTGCCGTTCTGCCGTTCTGCCGTTCTGCCGTTCTGCCGTTCTGCCGTTCTGCCGTTCTGCCGTTCTGCCGCCCTGCCGCCCTGCCGCTCTGCCGCTCTGCCGCTCTGCCGCTCAATGTTGGCAGCGGACCTCGAAGCAGTGCCGCTGCCCGCGCATCATTCTATTCAGCGCCGCGCCACGCCTGCGCTATCCGCGCGGCCAACCCCGAATCGCGCTGCGTTGGCGTCGCAATTGCCTGCGCCAGCACGGCGCGAGCGCCGACCACTTCCACCCGTTCGCGCGCGCGGGTGATCGCCGTGTACACCAGTTCGCGCGACAACACCCGGCTAAACACCGACGGCAGCATCAACACCGCATGCTCGAACTCCGAGCCCTGCGACTTGTGAACCGTGAGCGCGAATGCGGTGTCGTGCGGTGGAAGCGCCGCCGGCGATACCGCTCGCAGACCGCCATCGCCGGTACGGAAATACACCCGCAACGTGCCGTTCACGCCCGGCAGCGCAATGCCGATGTCGCCGTTGAAAAGACCGAGTGCGTAATCATTACGCGTCACCATCACGGCGCGCCCGGCGAACCAATGCGCGCCCACTGCCAGAGTCACGCCAGCCGCGCGCCGCACTTGCGCCGCCATCGCCGCATTCACCTGGTCGACGCCGCGCGGACCGGACCGGGTCGCGCACAGAATGCGGAAACGGTTCAACGCGTCGAAAAGCGGCAGCGGGTTGGGCGTATCGGCCGCGAGCGCCGCGGCAAGCGCGTCGGCGTAGGGTGCGAAACCCGCCGCAAGGCGCGCGACGGTGCGCTCGGCAAGCGTCGCATGCATGTCTTCGTGTAGCGCCGCCGCGCAAGATTCCACGGGATCGATGCGCAGGACGTCGAGCGCCGCGCTTGCCGAGCCGTTACGGATCGCGAGCGACAGGCGGCCGATCGGCGATTCGAGACCGAACCGGTAGTTGCGCTCGAGCCAGACGACGCAATCGGCGAGTGGGCTTTGCGTGTGCGCTGCCGACCCAGGCGGTGACGCGGCGCTGTCGAACAGCTCACCGGCGCGCGATTCATCGAAGGTGTCCGACGAATCCGCGTATGCAAACAGA
The DNA here is from genome assembly GCF_046026435.1 of Paraburkholderia sp. RL17-381-BIF-C. Lineage (NCBI taxonomy): Bacteria > Pseudomonadati > Pseudomonadota > Betaproteobacteria > Burkholderiales > Burkholderiaceae > Paraburkholderia > Paraburkholderia sp. RL17-381-BIF-C. The sequence goes on from NZ_JARESX010000060.1 coordinate 4,797, forward strand.
TCGTCGGGCCGCGCTTCGAAGTCGTCCGGTACATCGGCTTGCGCGGGCAAACCGGCGGCCTCTTCACTGAAACTACGCGATGCGCCCGGCAGCGCCTGCCTGAGCCGCGTTTCGTCGATGCCAAGCGCCGCGGCGATCCGATGCAAACCCTCTTGCGTAAAAGCCGGACGAGCGCTGAGTTCGGCGAACACCGCGCCGGCTTCGACTGCGGCGAGTTGGTCCTTGTCGCCGAGCATCACGAGACGCGTCTGCGGTGCAATGGCATCGAGCAGGTGCGCTGCCATGGCGACGTCGATCATGGAAGCCTCGTCGATCACCACGACGTCGTAAGGCAACGGATTGTCCCGATGATGCCGGAAGCGCCCTCCCGGCCCGGACCCGAGCAAACGGTGCAACGTGTACGACGTCTGCGGCAAACGCGCGGCGAGTTCGGGCGGCAGATCGCCGGCGCGCGCGAGCAAGGCTTCCTGCATGCGCTGCGCCGCTTTGCCGGTGGGCGCCGCCAGCGCGATTCGCAAGTCCGCGCGCGCATCGAGCAGGCAGGCAAGCACGCCGACCACGGTAGTGGTCTTGCCGGTGCCGGGTCCGCCGCTGACGATGGTGAGTTGCCCCGACAACGCCATGACCGCCGCGACACGCTGCCAGTCGACCTCATTATCCTTCGGCGCCCCGAAGTAGCGCAGCAGACGCTCGCGCAGCGTTTGGGCGCCGACGCCCGCTTCAGCTCCAGCAGTGGCATCAGCGCCCGCAGCCACCGCAGCCACCGCAGCCACTTCAGCATGCGCGACCAACGCGCGCGCAAGCCGCCGCTCGTAGTCGTAGTAGCGAGCCAGATACAGCCGCCCTTGCCCATCGACCACCAACGGCCGCAACGCCGCCGCGCTTTGCGAACCGTCGCTCGCCATGCCGCTGGCGAACAGCGCCGCACGCGCCTCGGCGCTCGATGCCGCGAAGCGTCTGGCCAGCAATGCAAGCGGCACACACACGTGGCCTTCAGCCGTCGCGCGGCTCGCCGCGAACGCGGCTCGCGCCGCCCACTTGACTGCTTCCGCCGATGCGCCGCCGCGCCGCGCCAGCGTGCCGATGCGACGCGCGAAACCTTCCGCGAGCGCGATGCTGAAATCGGCCGGCGCGGGCAAACTCACGCCGATATCGTCGAACTCCGGCGGCGCCGATGCGCTCTGTTCGAACGTGCTCATGCGACACCTCCGATCATGGCCGCATCGAGCAGCGCGACCAGTTCGAATGCGGGCCGCCGCATATGCACGCCCGCCGGTCCATCGGCGTCGTGCCAGTGCGGACGCACGCCTCGCACGAACAGATACAGATAGCCGCCAATATGCGTGTGGTACGAATAATCACGCACCCGCGTTTTCAGATAGCGATGCAGCGCGACCGTATAAAGCAGCGCCTGCAGGTGATAGGCATGACTCGCCATGGCCGCTTCGAGCGGCGCGGCGGCGTAGTCGGCGGCCGTGGCGCCCAGATGGTTCGACTTCCAGTCGACGATCCAGAAACGTCCGTCGTGCTCGACGATCATGTCGATGAATCCTTTGACGAACCCGCGCAATACGCCGGGTTCCAGTGCAACGTCGGGATAGCCGTATTCGATCAGCAACTCGCGCAACGCGGGAAAATCGAGCGACGGTGCCGCGAACAGAAACTCGAGTTCGTTCAGACGCCGGCGCGGATTCAGATTGGCCAGCCTCATGCCGGGCTGCAGTTCGGTGGTGACCACGTCCTTGAGCAGGTTGTGCATCATCGCGGGCAGGCGTGCGGCGAGTTCGGGCACTGCCGGCGCCGGACGCTCGCGCAGCGCACCGCGAATGGCGTCGCTCCAAGTATGCGGGTCGGTGAAGTCGGCGAGTTCGAACATACGATGCAGACAGTCGCCGGCCGCCGCGCCGCGCGGGAACGCGAGAATGTCGTCTTCCGCATGGGCCTCGGCGTGCGGCGCGGGCACCGGCGTGACGACGAGCGCATCGGCAATCTCGTCATGATCCGGGCGCACCTCTTCGACCGGCGTGTGCGCTGCCTCGGCTTTACTGCCCGCGGCAATCAGCCCACTGAAACTCGCCATGCGCCATTGATCGCGCAGCGGCCTGCGATTGGCCCGCGCCTGCATGTGCGCCTCGCGGTCCTGAAGGCTTTCCAGCGGCACGCGACGTTCGGGCCGCGGCAGTGTCTGCAGCGTGATCGGGCCGCCCGCCAGCGCTTGCCAGCGCGCCGACAACGCCGCCTCGTCGGGCGGCTCGGCGAGCCAGCCGTCGAAGCTATGGCCGTCGCCGCCCACGAGCCAGTTCAACACGCTGCGGCGCGACTCCTTGGTGGAGCGCGACGACAGGTACGTGCCGGCGACGAGATAGCAGCGGTACACCGCGCGCGTCAACGCCACGTAGACGAGCCGCGCCCGCTCCGCGGCCTGCTCGCGCACCGCGTAACGCGACGCATGCTCGGCCTCTTCGTCGTCGCAACCGTAGTGCAGCACCGCGGCGCCTGCTTCGTCGTGGTACTCGCGCGCATCCGGCAAACCGGACGACGGTGGCTCACGCAACGCGCCGTCGTTCAGGAACGGACAGAACACCACCGCATATTCGAGCCCTTTCGATTTGTGGACCGTGACGATCTGCACGAGATTGCGATCCGATTCGAGCCGCAATTGCGCGTCTTCGCCGCCGCCCTGCGCGCGTTGCGCGGCGAGCCAGCGCAAGGTGGGCGCGATGCCCGGCTGCGTCGCGGCACGCGCCTGCACGAGTTCGGCCAGGTGGTTCACGTTCGTCAAACGACGCTCGCCGTCCTGCCCGGCAACCAGCCGTTGCGCGACGCGCAGCTCGCGCATCAGCGTGCGCCACATCACCGCGAAGCCGCGCTCATGCCACAGCGTGCGGTAGCGTGAAAAACGCTCGACCCAACCCATCGCATCGGCGGCGTGCGCGGGATCGTCGGCGGCCGACGGCGCGTCGGCGACCTGCTCGAGGCGCCACAGCGCCGCGGCGTCGAGACCCAACCAGTCGGTTGCCAGCGCGGCGCGCAAACGGCGCAGATCGCCCGGCGTATCGACTGCGGCCAGTACGCGTTCGATCTGCTCGGCGTCGAGCGTCGCGAATACCGACGCCTGCGCCAGTTCCACGCTGCCGACACCCCATGCGGCCAGCACGCGTTTGATCAGACTGCCTTGCTTATGCGTTTGCACCAGCACCGCGATGTTGCCCGGCGCGAGCGGCGCGTCGCCGATCGTCACCGCGCCTTCGCGCGCGCCGCGCAGCAGGCGCACGATCTCGGCGGCGCACGCCTCGCTCGCTTCGCGCTGGGCCTCGCGCTTGGTCAAGGCGGCGTCGCCTTGCGGCAAGGTCCAGATACGGAAGTCGCCCGTGCTCGTGCCCGGATCGGCGAACGGTGGCCGGCGCCGTTCGCCCGCACGCACCGGCTGATAGTCGAGCCCCTCCAGCACGAATGCCTGACGATTGGCTTCGAAGAGCCGGTTGCACGCCTGAACGATAGGCGCGGTCGAGCGCTGATTGACGGCCAGCGTGTAGCGCGCGGATGCCGCCTCGCGCGCCTTCAGATAGGTATGCAGATCCGCCGCGCGGAAACTGTAGATCGCCTGCTTGGGATCGCCGACCAGAAACAGCGGACCGGCCGGCGCGAAGATGCGGCTGAAGATCGCGAACTGCAGCGGATCGGTGTCCTGAAACTCGTCGATCAGCGCTGCGGGATAACGTGTGCGCAAAGCATCGGCAAGCCAGGGGTGCGCGGCGAGCGCGCGGTACAGGTTGGACAGCAGATCGTCGAACGACACGACCCGGCGCGTGCGCTTGCGCGCCACCAGCTCCGCGGGTGCGTAGTCGAGCCAGCTTTGCACGAGCGAAAGCCAGCGCGCGCGTTGCGCGGCTTCGGCCGCGACCACGGCCGCGGCCAGCGCTTCGGCGTGCTCGAAGAACGGATGCTCAGGCGGTTCGAACTTGACCTTGGTGGCTTTCTTCAAAGCTGAAACCGTGAGCTTCAACGCGGCTTTCGGCGGCGGCGCATGGCAGTCGCCCTGCGCGAAGTACTCGGTCCATGCGGCGATGGCGGCGCTCACATGGTCGGGCTTGTGCGACGTCTTGCTCAGACGGTCTTGCGCCTCGGCGAGCAAAGTGACGATCCTGTCTCGTTCCGCATGCCAGAGGTCGCAGGCTGCGTCGAAACCGGCTTGCGGATCGGCGCCATTGCCGGTTGCGTCGAGCTTGCCCCAGCGCAACTGCGCCAGCGGTTTTTTCAGACGCCGCGCGAGTTGCTCGTCGAGTGAAGCGGGACCGGCGCGTTTGCCCACCAGCCACGCGGCGAACGCTGGATGCGCATGCGCCACTGGCTCCACCTGTTCACGCCAGAAATCAGCGGCCATTTCGAAGCGCAAGGCCGCGTCGTCGGCTTCCATTTCAAACGCGAACGGCATGGCAGCGGCGAACGGCGCCTCCTGCAACGCGCGCTGACAGAACGCGTGAATGGTGTGGATCGCCGCCTGGTCGAAGGTGCGCAGCGCGCGCCGCACCACCTTCAAGGCGGCCTCGCGCTCGATGCCCCGCTCCGGCGCGAGCGTCGTTTCAAAGAGACGGCGGATGAACGGATCGCCGCCGTCGTCATCCATTTCGATTGCACGGTCCAGTTCGGCGAGACGGCCGCGAATGCGCTCATGCAGTTCCGCGGTCGCCGCCTTTGTGAACGTGACGACGAGAATCTGATCCGCATTCAGATTTTTTTCGAGCAGCAGCCGCACGTACAAGGCGCAAATATTCCAGGTCTTACCGGTCCCCGCGGAGGCCTCGATCTGATTCACGCCGTCGAGCGAACAGGCGAAGACGTCGAGCTCTTCCGCCACCAGCGCGTAACTGTGCTTGCCCCCGCTCATGACGCGCTCCGCAGATGCTGGATGAGCGGCTTGAACACGATCGCGGCAAGACTGCCGAACGGTTCGTCGAGCGTAAGCGGCGTGCCGCGCAAGGCAATACGCAAGGCGGGGTCGTCGGACTCGCCGCGCACGCGGTCGTTGATCCAGACACCGAGCGCCGCTGAATCGCTTTCGCTGACTTTGGTCCACGCGCTCTTCGGGAAAAAGCGCAGCGGCAGCCTGCGCCCGGCCTTGAACAACGCGGCAAGCGGCGCGAGCTGGTCGAGCGGCGCGGCGACCGGCGTGAGCTCGAAGCTCTCGCCGCTGCCATGCCATACGGTGCGGCGCGGACCCTGCGGTCGCGCGGCGCAATACACCAGGTGCGCAAGCCACGCCGACAGATAGTCGCGTGCGGTAGGTTTGGCGTAACGGAAAATCACTTGTCCTGTTTCGGTGAGCAGATTCAGACTGCCGTGCAGTTGCAGCGGCGTTTCGGCCGCTTGCCGCAGCAGCGCGTCGTAGGGGCCAAAGAACGCCCCGGCCATGTCCGCGCTATCCGGCCAGCGCGGCGCGATGTCGAGCACGAACGGCAAACGCTCGACACCCGAAGCCACTTCGCGGCGCACGCTGTCGGCGAGCTGGCGCAACGCGCCGAGCTCGCGTGCGCGCCACACCGCGCCGGTCGCGCCGCCCGGCAGTTCCGGGCTCGCTGCCGCCACGCGGCGCACGCGTTCGAAAATGACGTCGTCGTCCGTATCGGCGTCGAGCAACACTGGCAAAAGACGATCCGCCAATGCATCGCGCCCTGAGTAATCCAGGTCGAACGGTTCGGTGTCGAGCAACTCGCCCTGTACGTCCGACAACACGATGCCCAGACGGTCGCGCAACAATGCCCGCGCGGGATGGCGCCAGAAACGCACGAACTCGTCGAAGGCGATCGGCGCCGGATCTTCCGGAGGCAACGGCTGATCGAAGAAGGGCGCGGCAACGGAATGCGTGGGCGCGGCGAGTAATGTCGCCAGCTCCGCGCGATCCGCGTCGTAGCTGAACAGCCCGGATTGCGGCGAGAAATAGTCCGATGCGAATGCCTGCAACGGATGATCGACGACGAACGCATGCCGCGCGCGCTCCACTTCTGCCGGACTCGCGCCCTCGCCCGCGGACACCCGCGCGAGATGGTCGAGCAATTCGTCGACCAGCGCGGCCGGCGGCAACGGCGCGTTGTCGCGAATGCTGCGGCCCGTATAAGCGATGAAGAGACGATCGCGCGCGGCGAGCAGCAGATCGAGGAACAGATTGCGTTCGTCGTCGCGGCGCTGGCGGTCGCCGGCTTTGCCAAACGCGGCCATCAGATCGAATTCGTCCGCGCGCGCGAGACTCGGCAGGACACCGTCGTCCATGCCGAGCAGGCAGACGACGCGATACGGCAATCCGCGCAAGCTGGTCAACGAAGAAAACGTCACGCTGCCCCAGGGCACGCCGCCGCGCGCGGGGTCGTCGAGCGCTTCGGTAAGCGCGCTGCGCACCACTGCGGCGGGCATCACGATCTCTTGTGCGCCGGCTTGCATCGCGTCGCCCATCTTGTCGATCGCGTCGCGCACGGCGGCGAGCGAATCGGCAAACTCGACGCCGCCGTCGAAACATTGCGCGAGCGTATCGAGCAGCAGTTGCGTCCACTCGACGGGCGTGCGCTCGATCACGCAATTCGCCGCGAAGCTGTCGATGTCGTCGACGAAGCGCGACAGGCGGCCGAGCAATTCCGCGTCCGAGCCGTCAGCGCCTTCGACCGGCAGCCAGGCGTCGACCGGCTCGCCGCCGTCCGGCATCGCATAGCCGAGGTAGAGACGCGTGAGCGCATCCGCGAAGGTATGACGGGCGATCGGCACATGTTCGCCCGTGGGCCCGACCGGTGCGAGCCCGCGACGCGCGCCGGCCGCGGCCAGCCACTCCTGCGCGGCTTCCAGCGAGCTCGCGTCGATCCCGTAGCGCACGGCGATCGCGTCGACGCGCAACCATTCGATCAGATCCGGCGCACCCACGCTGCGCTCGGGCAAGGCCAGCCAGTCGAGCAGCAAACGCGCGACCGGATTGGCCTGCGAGGGCGGCAAGCCGGTGATCCGATACGGAATGCGGCGCGTGTCGCCTGGCGGCGTGGTGCCGAACACGGCGTCGATCAGGGGACCGGCCGCCGCGAGATCGGACACGGCGACCAGCACGTCGGACGGCTGCAGGTCGTCGAACTCGTCGAACCAGCCGAGCAGGCGATCGTGCAGCACTTCGAGCTGGCGCGACAGGCTGTGGCAGACGTGGACTTCAATGCCATGCTCGATGGGCAGTTCGTCGGTGTCGGTTTCTGTTCGCAGATCGAGGATGCCGTTCTGCACGGCGGCGAGCCAGCTCGGTTCCGGGTTCTCGGTGAAATCGCCGGTCTCGCCGGAGGCCGCGCTCTCGGTCAGCTCGTGCAGCATGTGCAACTGCGCCTGGGTCTGACGGCCCCACTCGGCGAGCAGCGGATGGCCGACTTGCTGATAGTCGAGCTGGCCGGCGGCGTCGAGCGCCTCGACACGTCCTTCGCTGACGACGTCGAACCAGAACTCGCGGCACGGGTTCATTACGTACAGACGCACGTCCACCCAGCGCGAGAGTGCCCGCAGCAATGCCACGTGCAACGGCGGCATGGTGGGCAGCGCGAATACGCTGACCGCTTCGGGCCACTGCGCGTTCGAGATGGCCTCGAGGTCGAGCGTGCCGATCTCGTCCAGAAAACGGTAGGCAGGCGGCAACGCGGCCGCGGGCGTTTGCGCGTTGCCCGACAGCTCCGTGAGCACCGCGCGCCACAATGCCGCTTGCCAGCGCTCGTCCTCGCGCGCCGCTTCGCTCGCGCCGACCAGACGCGGCCCGCTGTCGTCAGCCGCACCGCTCGCGAAAATCGAGCCGCCCTTCTGCCATTGCAGCAGCCATTCCGGGCGATAAGTCAGATAGTGGTCGAGCACGGTCGCCACGCGGCGCGCAAGTTCGTAGCGCATCGACGCGTCCGCCGCGTCGAGATACGTGCGCAGACGCGGCGACGCATTCCACGGCGGCGCTTCGTCCCCTTCGTTCACCTGGCCCAGCAGCCGGTAGCAGCGCCACACGAGCCGGTCCGGCGCGAACGGCGAGTGCCTCGGCACCTCGATCACACCGCCGATCTGCGCCCACAGCCATTGCGCTAGATAACCAAAGTTGACATTTGCGCAGATGCCCTGGCGCGCAGCGATATCGAGCTCGAGACGACGCCGCACCGCCGCGCTCGAGACGATCACGGGCTGCGCGGTCCAGGGGTCGGACGGCGCCTGCGCGAGGTCGTCGAGCAGCGCGCCGACAAGGGTTTCATAGCGGTTCGAGTAGAAGAGCTGGAGCATGGATCCTGGGGTTTGCGCGCGGTGGGAGCGGAACGCCAAAGCCGCGACAGACAGTGAAGCGACAGCATAACAAACGCATCCCTCGCGCAGAACCTGGCCAAACGGACGAGGTCAGATCACCCATAAAATCAGTTAGACTCGACGGCAGTTTGGGTCTGTCTCTTCAACCGCGTTTATCTCAGTGAACGGAATCCAGGCAGTCGATGCGCTATTCGGTCGAAATAAAAAAATTCCTCTATAGCCAGTACTTTTATGGCGGCCTGCGCATCGCGGTCGGCGTGTCGTTATCGGCCGTACTGTGCCTGATCGTGTTTCACGATCGCGAGCTCGGCTTCACGATCGCGACCGGCGCGCTCGGCGCATGTGTGGTCGACATGCCGGGCCCGCTCAAGTACAAGCACAACGAAATGCTGGCGTGCACGGTGATCGGGTTCCTCTCCGCGCTCGCCACCGGACTCGCCACGGTCAACGCGGTGGCGCTGTGGTGCACCGTCGTGCCGCTTACGTTCCTGCTGTCCCTGATCGTCGTGTATGGCAACCGCTGGCCGCAGATCAGCTTTGCCACGCTGTTCATGATGATCATGACGCTGGAGGAGCGCTTCACGCCAATGCAGGCGCTCGTCAACGCGTCGTGGATTCTGGTGGGCGGTCTCTGGTACACCTACTGGTCGACCTTCGTCAGCCGCTGGATGATGCACCGCATCGAACAGCAGGCGCTGGCCGAAAGCGTGTTCGCGTGCGCCGACTATCTGCTCGCGCGCGCCGAGTTCTACGATCTGGATAACGACCTCGACGAGTGTTATCGCAACCTGGTCGACAAGCAGATCGCCGCGGTGGATCGCCAGGACGCCGCGCGCGACATCGTGCTGCGCAATCTGCCCAAGCTCAAGAGCGGCAAGCTCGAGCCGCGCCGCGCCATGCTGTTCAATCTGTTCATCAACACGGTCGATCTGCACGAACTGTTCGTGGGCGCGCACACCGATTACCCGCTGGTACGCACCACTTTCGGCGGTTCCGATCTGCTCGTGTTCTACCGCGACCTGATTCGCAAGGCGGCCGCCGACCTCGAGGAGATCGGGCTCGCGGTGCTGCAGAACCAGGCGCCGCGCACGCGCGTGAACGTCAAGGCGGAACTGCGCGCTATCGAGTTCGAAATCGAGTTGATGCGCAAGCAGAACCTGCCGGCCAAAAACCACGAGGCCTATTCGGCGATCTCGTCGACTTTCCGCCGCGTCTGGAGCGCCACGCGCCTGATCGACAAGATGCGCAAGAGTCTCTCGAGCGAACCCAGCACGACCGAGACCGAATTGCGCCTCGACCAGGCGCTCACGCGTTTCGTGTCGAGCCGCCGCGTGCCGTTCGGGCAGATTTTCTCGAACCTGACGATGGCCTCGCCGAGCTTCCGTCATGCGTTGCGCGTCACGATCGCGGTCGCCGTGGGCTTCTGGCTCGGCCGTTTGCTGCCGCTCACCAACGCCTACTGGATCGTGATGACCACCGTCATCATTCTGAAGCCCGGCTATTCGCTCACCAAACAGCGCAACGGGCAGCGGATCGTCGGCACGCTGATCGGCTGTGCGGCGAGCATCGCGCTGATCATGTTCGTCAAGGAGCCGCACTTCCTGCTGGTCGTGATGTTCGCTTCGATGGTCATGAGCTACAGTCTGCTGCTGTTCAATTACACGGCGAGCGTGGTGTTCACCTCGTCGTATGTGCTGCTGATGTTCCATCTGCTCGCACCGGGCAGCATGCGCATCATCGGTGAGCGTGCGATCGATACCGTGGTGGGCTGCGCGATCGCGATTGCGGCAAGCCACCTGTTCCCGTATTGGGAATATCGTTTGATGGGCAAGCTCGTCAACAACATGATCAACGCGACGCGTCAGTATCTCGAAGCAAGCTGGTGGTGGAGCGGCAAACCGGCCGCCGCAGTGGTCGCCACCGTGACCGAGGCCGGTGCGCGCGCCCCGGCCGCGGCCATGGCCGATCCGGCGCTCGACTTCGGCAAACCGGTGCTCGCGGCGGCTGATGGTGGCGCAAGCGCTGCAGACAGCGGCACAGGTGCTACTCAACGCGGCGGTGCAAATAGTGGCGTACGTAGTGGCGTAAGTGCCGGCGCAAGCGCTCAAGCCGCCGCAGGTCCCGGCGCGTCAACGACACCACCGGTTGCCGACGCCGGCGCCGGCACCACAACGGTCAGCAATCCGACCGCGAGGCCGGCTTCGGGCGCCTCCGCTGCCGCCGCAGCCGCGGCGACAGCGCTCGATCGCGATTACCGCTACCGGCTCGCCCGCAAGAATGTTCACGTGGCGTTCGCGAATCTGGGCCAGGCGTTTCAGCGGATGATGCTGGAGCCGAAGTCCGCGCAAAAGTTCGTGCCGGAACTGAACGGCCTGCTGGTGCGCAGCCACGTGCTCGCCTCGCAGATCACGGCGGCCGCGCCGCTGCTGCGCACCTCGGCGCAACAGCAGGCCGACGGCGTTTCGCTACAGCCGCTGCAACGCGCGTTGAGCGTGGTGCGTGACAATCTCACCGAGGCCGAAACCGGCACCCCGCCGCCCGCCGATCAGGGCGAGCAGATCAAGCAGTTGGGCCGTGAGCTCGATGCGATGGTGGTCGAGACGGAAAAGTCGCCCGACTATTCGACGGACGCCGTGCACGACATGAAACTGCTTGCTCATCAATGCAAGCAGATGCTGTCGGCGGCAGCGTTGATTCGCAAGGACGCGAGTGTGATTCGCCTGCCGGACGAGTGAGGCGGCGTGGGCCGACATTGTGCGTGGCGCGCGCGTTGTGTTTCTCGCTGTTGGGTGCGCCAGCGTTTTGCGTGGCGGCGAGCGTCGCCGAAAGATCGGGCGTGACGCTCGAACCGGGGCTGCGCCCAGTATTACTGAGCCGCGCCGCTTGCCGGCTTCACGGCATTGGCCGCTGCCGCCGCGTCCGATGAAATCGACGGCGCCGCTGCGTTCTGGCTGTCGAAATCGTGCTTTTCCTTGATGGCGTTATAGAACAGCGTGGCGATCACCAGCAGTACCGCGACCACGATGAAGACAGCAATGCCAAAGGTCGGGTTCTTCTTGCGCGGCGGTTTGTTCATGAGGCGGGCTCGGTTCGCGAAGCAGTCGCGGATGATGGCTGGGAAGGCGGCATTCTACGCCCACTGAGCTTGCACGCGGCTTGCAATGGACGCAACGAACGAGCGAGCAGCGGGCTGGCAGTAAGCGCGGGCGCGCAAGGTTGCCGCGTAGCATCACCGGCCCCTGCGCGTTGCACGATTCGCTGACTGAAGACACGCAAACAACAGAAAAGCAAACAACGCACCTGCGGCCTTTCGCCCTACCTCACCATGGCGGGCCGCACCGGCAGCGCCGTCGAATACTTGATCTGCTCCATCGCGAAGCTCGAACTCACGTCATACAGCGGCACGGCCGCGATCAGCAGCTTGTAGACGCGGTCATAGTCGTCGATATCGGACACCACCACGCGCAACAGGTAATCGGTTTCGCCGCTCATCCGGTACACCTCCACGACCTCAGGAATATCCTGCACCGCACGCGTGAAGGTCTGCGCCCATTCCTCCGTGTGCTGATTGGTGCGTACCGCGACGAACACAGTCGTGCCCACCCCGAGCTTGCGCGCATCGCAAAGGGCGACCTGCGCGCGGATCACGCCCGCCTCCTTCAGGCGCTGCAGCCGCTTCCAGCAAGGCGTTTGCGACAGATTCACGCGTTGCGCCAGTTCGGCGATCGGCATGGTCGCGTCCTCCTGCAGCAGTTCCAGCAGCTTCCGGTCGATGATATCCATTCCCACCATGACACCCCCATAGGAAATTATTCTACTTTTCAGATTCCAGGGGGAATTATATGGAAACTCTTTCTCCGGGCAAACCGGTATAAATATCGCTATCCGAAATTAACGATAAGCAGCCCGCGCCGCTGCCCAACGATCATGAGCCAAGAGTTTCAATCAGCGTCCCTGGAACGTGCCACCGTCCAACGTGTGCAACCTGCCGGTGCGACTCCGGCAGCGCCGCGCGAGCCTGCGGACCCGCCCTCGTGCGCCGGGCGCAACGCGCCGCTCGCGCGACTATGCGATAGCCTGGACGCGATGTTCGAAGCCTGCGCCCATTTCCCCGAACCGTCCGATTCGACCTTCTTTGCGCGCAGCATGCGGATTGCGCTCGCCCAGGCGGCGGCGAACCCCGACTTGCTCACGGCAGCGCAACGCGAAGGCTCGGTCGAGAAGTACCGGCGTCATCTGTTGGCTGCGGATCCGCACGGCCGCTATGCGATCGCCGCGCTGGTGTGGCTGCCGCAGCAGGCGAGCCCCGTGCACGCGCATCACACGTGGTGCGGCTACGCGGTGGTGGATGGAGCGCTGAGCGAAACGATATTCGAATGGAACGGCGCGCAGCACTGCGCGAGCGCCACACGGACCCAGGCGCGCAATCAGGGCGCCGTGTCGTTCGTGCGAGGTGGCCGCGGCGGGATTCATCAACTGGGCAATCGCAGCACCGAGCCTGCCGTGTCGCTGCATATCTATGGCGTTGCGGGCGCGCAGATCGCGACGCACGTCAACGAGGTCTTGCGCGTGGCGCAGACATCTGCACTGGCCTGAAACGACGTGTTACGGGTGCCTCGCACCCCCGCTCGCCGAGCTGACGACACACCACCCCATCTCACGCGCGCATTCCAAACCCCGCGTCTCGCCGGCAATCCGCCTGCTCCGGAAATCGACTCGCGCCAAAGCCGATCCTGCCGGCTTCCGGTCGCGATCATGAGCGCCATCAACTCTTCCCGCCCGCCTCGCCTGCCGTAGGAATCTGCGGCGGAATCGGCGCTGTCTGCCCGGTGGGCGGCGGCGCCGGCCGCGGTTCGTGCGAAACATCGCGCGCCACGGCGAGAGGCGCATGCGCGGTCCGCGCCGCCGCGGCCCCCGACAATGACGCTGCTGGCGCCTCCGCATGCCCATGCGGCCCCATCCCCGACACTTCGTCGTCCTGCAAAGGCTGACCTTCGCTATCCTTCGACGACGTATACACACGCATCTGCGGCACCGGAATCTCGATGCCCGCTTCGTCCATCTTGCGTTTGAGACGTAGATTGAAGGCGCGCGCCACGCTCCACTGCTGTAGCGGCCGCGTCTTGATCTGCCCTTTCACGACCATCCAGTTCGGATCGAAACGGTCCAGCCCCCACACTTCGATCGGCCCGAGCATCTCGCGACGGTAGCGGAAGTCGGCCATCAGATCGGCGCCGACTTCACGGATCAGTTGCGTGATTTCATCGACGTCGGTGGAGAACGACATGCGCACCTCGAACACCGCATACGCGAAATCGCGCGACAGGTTCTTGACGATCTTGATCTGCGAAAACGGAATCGCGTGAATCGCGCCTTGGCCGTCGCGCAGGCGCACCGTGCGGATCGACAGATGCTCGACCGTGCCCGCGTGGCCGCCGTCCACATCGATCCAGTCGCCCACCGAAATCGTATCTTCGATGATGATGAAAAGCCCCGTGATCAGGTCGGTCACGAGCGACTGCGCGCCGAAACCGATCGCAAGACCAATCACGCCGGCGCCCGCCAGCAGCGGCGTGACATTAATGCCGAGATTGGCCGCCGTCACGATGCCGGCGATCGTCATGATCGTGACGAGCAGCACGTTGCGCAGGAGCGGCAGCATCGTGCGGGCGCGCATGCTCGGCGCGCGCGCCTTGTTGCGCGGGCCACCCGGATTGAGCGCTTCAGTGATCGCGGTATCGACCAGAATCCACAGCAGCCAGGCGATGAACACGGTGGCGATGATCGCCGTCACCGCGTGCGCGATGCCACGCGCCGCGACGTTTTCCTCGACCACGGCCGCAAGCGAGACGCCCCACAAACGCGCCGCTAGTTCAAAGAAGAACAGCCACACGAAGAGCGTCAGCAAGGTGCCGGAAAAACGCAGCAGGCGCGTGAGATACGGCGAGCGGCGACGCGTGCGCGCGCTGCGCGGACGCGTCAGGCGCAACACGATGGCCGAGACGAAAAAGGCCAGCACCAGCAGCAGCGCGGTCACCACGGAAATCTGCAGCACGTTTTCGTTCGACCCCGAGCCGCCGAGCGTGGCGACCACCGACGCGGTGGCGAGCACCAGCACAGGCACGTGCCACAGCGCGGCGAGCACGTCGAAGGCGTCGGTCGCGGCTTTGTGATGGGTGCGCTGCTCGTAAGGCCGGTTGCGGATCAGATGCGCGACCGGCCGGCGAAACGCGAGCGCGAAATAGCCGGTGAGGACCGCGGCCGTCATGTTGGCAGCGGTCGAAATCAGCGCGGCGAGGTTCGGTCCGAGCTGATGCGCGACGTCGTAATTGACGGCGGCGTCGCCGAGCGCGCCGCACACGCCGACCACGAACAGCACGCGCCGCGCGTGATCGATCAGCAGGCGCACCGCGATCCGCCGATGCCCCGAGCCGAACAGTGAAAACATGATCAGACAGATCGCGGAGAACACCGCGCCCGCCACGATCGCATACGCGACCACCATGCCGAGCGTGCGGCCGAGCGCATCGGGCATGGCGCGCACGAACAGCAGCGCGGCGAGAAAGGCGATGATCCACGGCCCGACACGGCGCAGCGCGAAGATCAGCAGCTCGCGCGTGGTGGGATTCGGATTGAGCCCCATGACGATGCCGAAACGCCGGTACAGCCGGTGCTGCACATAGATCAGCGCGGCGGCGCACGCGCCCCAGCCCACCAGCATCGCGATCATCGAAAACAGAACGCGGCCGAAGCTCTCGTGCCCCTGCCCTGAAATGATCGTGTAGAGCTCGTTGCCGGCGGCATTGAAGCGTCCGCCCCAATAGCGGACCGGCGTGCGGCCCTGATGCACGTCGGATTCGAACGATGCGATGCCCGACGCGATCGCGCCGAGCAAACCGGGGCTCGGTTGCGCGGGTGCGGCCGGCGCGACGTTTTGCGACACGTCGCGCAGCTTTTTGAGCTGGGCGACGAGCGCGCTGCGCTGCCGGTCGTTGTCGAGCGTGGAGATCACACTGTCGAGCGAGCGCGTCAGTTCCGCCTGGCTCGCCGGCGAGGGTGCGGACGCCGCCTCAGCCGCCGAGGCGCCGGAAGCGGGGGACGCGCTCACCGTCGCGCTGTTGATCAGGCTCTGCAAAGCCGGGATGACCGGCGCGCCGGTGGCGGTGCCAGCCGCGACAGCCGCCGTGGGCATCCAGCCGACGCACAGAATCAGCGCAAAGCAGGCCGCGGCCAGCCAGGCGCCGAGCCAAGCCGCGAGCCGCGGGCGCACGCCGCGGCGGACATCGCGCCCGCTACGGCCAGAAGAAAAGTGAACGGCGGCGTGGGTCGCCGGCTGCCCGCCGTTGAACGGCGCAGCCTCGGACTCACGCCGCAACGGGCATGACTGCATGGCAATCCGTAGGAAAACGGGAGACGCCAGTGTAGCCGCAGTTTCGCGAGGAGCAACCTGACATGCGTAACCGAATGTTAGGACGCTTGCGCGGACTTCATGCGGCGAGCACCGCGCGCGCCCTGTTCAACCTCGCTCAGGCCTCATTTCCGGCTCATTTCACCCTCAATAGG
Organism: Paraburkholderia sp. RL17-381-BIF-C; assembly: GCF_046026435.1. Classification (NCBI taxonomy): domain Bacteria; kingdom Pseudomonadati; phylum Pseudomonadota; class Betaproteobacteria; order Burkholderiales; family Burkholderiaceae; genus Paraburkholderia; species Paraburkholderia sp. RL17-381-BIF-C. The sequence continues at coordinate 20,649 of NZ_JARESX010000060.1, forward strand.
CAACCGTCGCGATCTGACGGACGAAATGGCCCTGCTCGAGTTCATCGACGAAGGCAATCGCGTAATCTTCCGCGGAAATGCGGCTATTGCCCTCGGCGTCGGCAATCAGCGTGTTCGCACCCGTGCGGAATTTGCCTGTGCGCTCGCCCGGCGCGATCAGCGCGGCCGGCGCGAAGAAAGTCCAGTCGAGGTCGGTGACGCCACGGTAGTACTCGAACGCCTCGCGGTGCGCGAGCGCGATCGCCTTGTAGGCGTCCGGGAAGCCTTCCGTATCGACCAGTTGCTTGCCCGGCGCCACCTCCAGCGAACCCGCGCCGCCCACCACGACGAGGCGCTTCAGGCCCGCCGCGCGCACGCCTTCGACGAGCGCACGCGTCGCCTTGCCAAGCGCCGCGAGATCGTCCTGCGGCGGCGCATAGGCGCTCGCCACCACGTCGTGACCGCGCACCGCGGCGCTCACGCTCGCGGCGTCGAGCAGATCGGCTTGCGCCGCTTTCAGATTCGCCACGTCGGCCGGCACGCGCGCCGGATTGCGCGCCAGCGCTGTAACCTGATGCCCGCGGCGGGCGGCTTCCGCAGCGACCCGCGAACCGATCATGCCGGTGGCGCCGAACAACGCGATCTTCAACTGTTTGCTCATTTTCACTGCTCCTGTCATTAACATATATGTAACCACATTGATTACATATAACGAGGAAAAAAGAGGGGCATGAGCCCCCGTTTGTCTAAAGACGCGCTTCGAATAACCGATACGCGCCCTTCCGTTCTGCTTTACTGCCAAATCACCCGTGCGAGCGCCGCTTGCGTTCGCGCAGCTTCTCGGCCCGCACTACGTCGGCCGTGGCGTCGGCCAGCGTGCGCGCGCCGAGCGAGGCCTCCATGGCCTGCTGCGCTTCGTCGATGATGCCGCGCAGCACGCCCTGAATGTTGCGCCCGACCATGCACGCCGGATTCGGCTCCTCGCGATGCAGCGCGAACAACTGCGCGTCGTCCACCGCACGATACACCTCGAGCAAGGTGATCTGTTCGGGCGCCCGCGCCAGCAGCGCGCCGCCGCCCGCGCCAAGCTGTGACGTGGTCAGGCCCGCCTCCGCCAGCATGGTGAGAAGCCGCCGGATCAGCGCGGGATTCGTGTTGACGCTGCCCGCGATCATTTCCGAAGAAAGCGGCACGCCCTCCTGCAACGACAGCAGCGCGAGCACATGCACCGCAAATGCAAACCGGCTACTCGTGTTCACAACAAATCCGCCCGGCGACGACAATGTGTAACCATGGTAATTACATTTAATCCGGCTGTCAAATGCCCTTGTCGTGCGGCCGGCATGTCACTTGTCCATCTGTTTTTGGGCATCGCCCGATTCGCCCGATGAGGTCGAAGCCGCCGCATTCGCCGAAGACGCCGAGCTTTGCGCCGACCACTCCTGCAGCTTGCGCCCCGCCGATTCGAGGCTCTGGCCGGTCAGCGAAGCAGCCTTGCCGAGTTGCGCATTGGTCGCGCTCGCGGCGCTTTGCAGGTTGGCTTGCGCGGTCGAGGCAAGCGCGTTGGGATCGATGTTGATGGACGGCGCGGAGGCCGATTCGAGGTTCTGCTGCGCGGCGGACCTGGTCGCGTCGACCTGCTGGCCGACATAGCTGGCCGCCTGATCGAGCTTCTGACCGGCAACCTGGGCGGCGTCGTTGAGCTTGCCGGCGACCTGGCCCGCGGACGCGTCGTTCTTCTGACAGGCGGCGAGGCCGCCGAATACGACGGCCACGAACGCCGCACGGCGCAGCAAGGATGAACGAATAGATAAAGTCATGTTTGAGTATGAGCCGCGTCGAGCGGCTTCCGCATGCGAAAACGCGCCAATGATACGCCGTTGCGCTGCACCCGCTCCTCAACGAGCATCTGGAAGCCCGCTCGTTCGAAGCTGCGGCGCGCGCCCTCGTCATAGTGAGGTGCGGCAAGCCCGGTGACCGCGGCGCGAAATAACATGGCGAGCGGCGCCGCATCCCCGGCGCGAAAGGTGTGCCATTCGAACATGTGCATTGCGTGATCCGTCGCGGTTCTGTCAAACGTAGTGGAGTAGACTGCTTGAGCTTATACGAGCGTCAAATGAGCATTCGCTGTGTTCCGTTGATCAATTGGAGGCATACGATGGCGGCAAAGAAGATTCTGTTTCTGACCGGCGACTTCGCCGAGGATTACGAAACGATGGTGCCGTTTCAGGCGCTGCAGGCAGTCGGCCACGTGGTCGACGCGGTCTGCCCGAACAAGAAGGCGGGTGACCGGATCAAGACCGCGATTCACGATTTCGAAGGCGATCAAACCTATACCGAAAAACCCGGCCATCAATTCACGCTCAACGCCACCTTCGACGACGCCGATCCGCGCCAGTACGACGCGCTCGCGATCGCGGGCGGCCGCGCGCCGGAATATCTCAGGTTGAATCACAAGGTGATCGAAGTCGTGCGGCAATTTGCCGAAGCGGGCAAGCCGATCGCCGCGATCTGCCATGCCGCGCAACTGCTGGCCGCCGCCGACGTGATCCGCGGCAAGCGCATTTCGGCCTATCCGGCCTGTGCACCCGAAGTGAAAATGGCGGGCGGCGAATACGCCGACATTCCGGTCGACGCCGCGATCACGGACGCCAATTTCGTCACCGCGCCGGCATGGCCCGCGCATCCCGAGTGGCTGCGCCAATTCCTCGTGCTGCTCGGCACCCGCATCGAACTTTGATCTTTTTGCCTGATCCACCGGCGAGCGCGCCGCCGCTTCGGCAACCCGCGCTCGCTAAAACTCCCCGCATTTGAGACTCGTCCGATAGTTTGCAACGAAAGGCTTTCCTATAGTCGCCGGCTGACTTGGGAGTGTTTTTCGATGGAACTGATCGACTGGATCGTCATTCTCGCCGTCGTGCTGATGGCAATTGCCTTTTTCTGCGGACGCACACCCGCCAACTGGTCGCGGGAAAATCGCGCGCGGCGCCTCGCAGGTATGCGCATGCTGGTTCAGGCCGCGTGTTCGGTATGGGCTGCGCTGCTGATCGTCGCGCGCGGCCTCTTTGCGCTGGACGGCCTGCCGGGCTTGCGGGCCACGCCCATGCAATTCATGGCCAGTTCCGCCGTGCTCATCGCCTGCGGCTGCTACTGGTCGATTCGCGGCAGCCAGTTGCTCAAACCGCGCCGTCTCTTTACCGCCTGACGGCTATGGCGCACTGACGCCGGGTTCGGCATCCGCGGTATGCGCGGCAGGGCCGCCGCCGCTTGCGTTGCCCCTTCCACTTCCGCTCTTTCGTTCAAGAGCTTCCAGGCCCGTGCGGCCATGGCGAACGGCGTGAACACTGCCCGCCGCCGGCGACCCGTGCGTACCGGCAGCCAATTGGGCGATCCGCACCTCAGCCTCAGGCAACGACAGATAGAACGTCGTGCCCGCCCCTTCTTTCGATTCCGCCCACACGCGTCCGCCATGCCGCTCCACCACGCGGCGCACGAGCGCGAGGCCGATGCCCTCGCCCGCCGCCACATTGCCGTGCAGCCGCTGAAACGCATTGAATAGCCGCGGCAACGCAACCGCCGGAATGCCCAGACCGTTGTCCCTCACATAGAAGATCCGTAGCGAGTGCACGCCCGGCGGCGCCGGCGTGGTACCGATCTCGATCCTGCCCTCACGCGACGGATCCAGGTAGTTCACCGCGTTGCCAATCAGGTTCGCGAACACCTGCTCAAGCGCGGTGGGATCGCCCCATACCGCGGGTAATTCGTGCACGTCGACATGAGCATGCCGAGCCCGGATCGAGCCTTGCATCGCGTCGATCACGCGCGGCACGATATCGCGCACCTCGACCTTCTGCTGCCGGTACTCCACCCGGCCGACGCGCGACAGCCGCAACAGCGCGTCGATGATATGCGAGGCGCGCAGCACCGCCGTCTGCAGATAGTGCAACGCTTCGCCGATATCCTCATCGACCACCCGTTCGATGCGCTGTCGCGTCTCGACCGTAAGCGACGACTCGCGCACCGCGACGCGCAGTTCGTCGCACGCGCGGATCAGTTCCTTCGAAAAGCCTTGCAGGTTCACGAGCGGCGCACGCAGATCGTGCGACACGCTGTAAATGAACATTTCGTTTTCCTGGGTCTGCTGGCGCAAGGTCTCGTTGATCCGCGCAAGCTCGCTGGTGCGGCGCGCCAGGTCCGCCCGGAAGCGCGCCTGGATGCGCTCGGCTTCGAGCAGGCGACGACTGGTCTCGTGCAAGGTCAGATCGAGGCGCGCGATTTCATCGCCGCCGGGGCCGATCGGCGCCAGCGGCTCGTTGCCCGCAAGGCGCCCGGCGTTGTCGGCGAGGAGCGCGAGCCGGCCACGCACGCCGCGCGTGAACAACCAGACAGCCAGCGCGACGAATAGCAACGAGCCGAACACGGCCGCGACCACCAACGTCTGCTGCCGCTCGCGCGCGGCGTCGGCGGCATTGGAACGCAGCGTGTCGAGACGGCGCTCTTCGGCCTGGAACGCGGCGAGCTGCTGACGAAAGCGGTCGAGCACATCGGTCGAGGCGAGGTCGCGGAATCGCGTCAGCACATCGCGGTGTCGGCCCGAGTGCAGCATGTCCTGAATGCGATCGGACCATTGCCGGTAGCCTTGCACCGACTGACGCACCTGAACCACGCGTTCGACCTGCGCAGGGTTGTCCGCGACCAGTTCGGCCAGTTGATCGATACGCCGGTCCACATCCATCCACACCGTCACGGGGGTGGCGAAGCGGGTGTCGTTGGCGAGCACCGCGCCGCGCAACGCCACGGACTCGCCCAGCACCGGATCGAGAATCGCGGTGGTCTGCCGCAGCACGTCTTCGCTATGGATGGCCCAGCGTTCCGCCTGAGCCGCATCCGACTGCGCCTTGACCAACCCGGACAGGAGCGCCAGTTCAAAGACAGCCGGAATTGCGATCAGCAACAGGCCTTTAGTGGTCAGTCTCATGCATGCGCATTGGAGGTCGGTGGCCGGCAGATCATGCTCGGGGACGGCACATTATGTCGGCGATTGCGTGGGAAAACAAAGAGGGCACGGCATTGGCCGCCCATTCGCCGGCGGGCGGCGTCGAACGGAAGCAACGAGTGCCAATTAATCGTCAGCATTTTGAATTAAACGTAAATCAAATCGAATATTTCGCCCCTATTTGGGTCGACCAGCCCGTAATCGAAACGTCATGCACATTTATTGTGCTGTTACGCGCCACTCGATTGTGCAGACCCATTCTGATGATAGTGGACGAAACCCGCGCAGAATCCCATTCCGGTGCCGAATTGCACTGGTTCGATGCGGCTCGGCACAAATTTGGCCCGCTTCTTGCATCCATTGCCCGCTTTTTTGGCATAAGCAGGACATATCGATGGAAAGTCTGAAAACGGGCACCGATACCCTCTTCCTTCTGCTCGGCGCCGCCATGGTGCTGGCGATGCATGCAGGGTTCGCCTTTCTCGAACTCGGTACCGTGCGCAAGAAGAATCAGGTCAATGCGCTGGTCAAGATTCTGGTGGATTTCTCGGTCTCGACGATCGCGTACTTCTTTATCGGCTACACGATTGCATACGGCGTGCAGTTTTTCGGCAGCGCCGAATCGCTGGCGGCGCACAACGGCTATGCACTGGTGCGCTTCTTCTTCCTGCTGACCTTCGCCGCCGCGATTCCGGCGATCGTGTCGGGCGGCATCGCCGAACGTTCGAAATTCAATCCGCAACTGTTCGCGACGTTCGTGCTGGTCGGCTTCATCTATCCGTTCTTCGAAGGGATTGCCTGGAATGGCCGCTTCGGCGTCCAGAACTGGCTGGTCCAGGTGTTCGGCGCGCAGTTCCACGACTTCGCCGGTTCGGTCGTCGTGCATGCGTTCGGCGGTTGGGTCGCCCTGCCGGCTGTGCTATTGCTAGGCGCGCGCCACGGCCGCTACCACCGCGACGGCGGCATCGCCGCGCATCCGCCGTCGAATATTCCGTTCCTCGCGCTGGGTGCCTGGGTGCTGGCGGTGGGCTGGTTCGGCTTTAACGTGATGAGCGCGCAGACCATCGACAAGATCAGCGGCCTCGTCGCCGTCAATTCGCTGATGGCGATGGTCGGCGGCACGCTGACCGCGTGGCTCGCCGGCCGCAACGACCCCGGCTTCACCTATAACGGCCCGCTTGCCGGACTGGTGGCGGTCTGCGCCGGCTCCGACATCATGCATCCGCTCGGCGCCCTGGTGACGGGTGGCATCGCCGGCGTGCTGTTTGTCTACATGTTCACCTGCGTGCAGAACCGCTGGCGTATCGACGACGTGCTGGGCGTATGGCCCTTGCACGGTCTGTGCGGCGCGTGGGGCGGGCTCGCGGCGGGCATTTTCGGCCTGCGCGCGCTCGGCGGCATGGGTGGCGTGTCGTTCGGTGCGCAACTGGTCGGCACTCTGGGCGGGATCGTGGTGGCGACGCTCGGCGGCACGCTCGTATATGGCGCGATCCGTCTGACCGTGGGCCTGCGACTCGATCAGGAAGACGAGTACAACGGCGCCGATCTGTCGATCCACAAGATTTCGGCGACGTCCGAGTAAGCACGCTTCAACGGCCGTCTTGCCGCGCGCAAGCGCACTGGCGGCGCTGCATCCGGCGCTTGCGCGTTGTCAGCGGGCGCGCCGGATTCGAGCGCCGGGCGCGGGCCAGCCTGCTTCCGCGCGCCGGCACCGAACTGTCCCCACATGAACTGGCGGTGTTAGACTTCTGCGCTGGAGATGGCATTCTCCATTAACCGCCCCTGTGGCTGATGATGCCTGCTTCGCCCGGATGATTGCGGACGCGGCGTCGCGCGCCACACTCAGCCCGGTTTGTCGACACTCCGGTTTTGTCAGGCCTCCCCATGTATTGGTCCATTCTCGCTGTCGGTATCGGCGGCGCGCTCGGTTCGCTGTTTCGCTGGTTTCTTGGCATCCGCCTGAACGGCCTCTTCAGTGGCTTGCCGCTCGGCACCTTCGCCGCCAACGTCATTGCAGGGTATGTCATCGGCGTCGCCGTCGCGGGGTTCGCGCGGGCGCCGCAGATCGCGCCGGAATGGCGGCTCTTCGTCATCACCGGCTTGATGGGCGGCCTGTCGACCTTCTCGACTTTTTCAGCAGAGGTCGTGCAGCGGCTGCAGGACGGCCGGCTCGGCTGGGCCGCGGGCGAGATCGTGATTCACGTGGGTGCGTCGCTCGTCATGACCATTCTCGGCATCGCGACCGTGTCGTTGCTGTCACGCTGAAAGCGCGGCGGGCGGCTGCCGCCGGCGCGCCTGCCGCTCACGCGTTGGTCATCAGGCGTGTCCCTGCCGTCGCGACACGACGCGATTCCTGCCCGCGCGTTTTGCCGTGTACAACGCACGGTCGGCGCGCTCGAGCGCGATGTTGATGTCGTCGGTCAACTCCACGCCGCATACACCGGACGAAAACGAGTAGCCGATCGAAATCTCCGCGCCGATCGCCACGCGCCGCCCGGTCAAACTGCAGCGGATTCGCTCGACCGCCGCCACGGCTTCGTCGACAGAGGTGCCCGGAAACACCATCAGGAACTCCTCCCCGCCGATCCGGCCGATCAGATCCGACTGCCGCATCGCCTTGCGGCTTAGCTCGGCGAAGTCGCGCAACACGGCGTCGCCGGCAGCGTGCCCGTAGGTGTCGTTGATGCTCTTGAAATGGTCCAGGTCGACCAGCGCGAGCGTAAGCGGCACGGTGGCATGCATGAACGCCGAAATCGCCAGCTGCAGATACGATAAGGCGTGCCGCCGGTTGGCGAGGCCCGTCAACGCGTCGGTGCGCGCCTCCTGAATGGCGCGGTCGCGTGACGCGATCAACGCCTGTTCGCCGTGGCGCAACGTCGAGATTTCCGTGCCGATCACGACGAGCCAGCCGGATTCGAGCAGCGTCTCGGTCATCCAGTACCAGCGCCCGTCCACGAGATCGGCGGCGAAATTGCGCTGACCCGGCTGGCCGCGCCGCGCCGCCTGGGTTTCCGCGATGAACTCCAGCGCATCGCCGCGATCGATGCGTGCGCCGCACTGTTTGAGCACGCCGTGCAGAATGACGTCGGCGAAGGTCATATCGCGTCCGCCTTCGTCGATCTGAAACGCGGTCCTGAACGTACTGTTTGCAAAGTCGAGCCGATCGGCCGGATCGTACACGCCCACGAGGACATGCGGACCCTCGAGCGCTCCGAAGAGCGCCTGCAAACCGGCAGCGTTGCCGGGAAGGTCCAGGATCGATTTCATGTCTCGTATTTTGTGCGCAATTTAGGAAAAAATAGCACGATACATAGCGCGTTCGAATGGAAGTTTCGCTGCGTCAGTCTGATGATTGCGGGTTGCGTCGTATGAATAGCCACGCATGATTCACGCATTGCGTCGCGGAACGCGGGATCGCGCGCGAGAGACCACTCGACGAAAAAGTCGAAAAAAAAGGCGTCACGTTTCCGTGACGCCTTAAAAAGTTCTAGCCATTCCGAGGGCCGTGCTAGAACCTGAGAGACGGTATTCGAAAGTTTGGCCTGCGATGCGGCGCCGTTAAGGTGCACGACATGGACTGTTGCGGAGGACTATGAGAAGACACTCGACCAGACTTTGCGCGGGCCACGGCAGGTTCAGAAAACTTCAAAATACTGAACCTGAAACCGTCTTTCGAAATAGGATTCCATTTTTTATGGTTATGCTGACTAAGTCAAGCAAAATATAAAGGACATCAGTCGTTGCGGCAAAATGTTCCGATACAATAAATCTTCTGATGGAAAGCATATCCATGCCCCACTTCGGGGCCTGCGGCGGCACTGAGAGAGACAGCCTCCAGTAAGGCTGGGGGCAGAAAACTGAAATAAAGTTCCAAAAAATTTCCATGACCCAACCCACCCCCTTGCGAACCGCAGCTGATCCGGCCAAAGAAAAAGACGGCTCCGGCGAGGAAGTGACCGCCCTCGCACGCGGCTTGACGGTGCTGCGCGCCGTGGCCGCTGCCGACGCGCCGCTTAGCAACCGCGAGCTGACCGAAATGACCGGCATTCCCAAGCCCACCGTTTCGCGAATCACCGCCACGCTCGTCGGCGCGGGCTTCCTGTTCCGCTTGCCCGATAGCGAGCGTTTCGTGCTGACCTCGTCGGTACTGGAGTTGAGCAACGGTTTTCTGCGCAACTTCGACATTCGCGCTCGCGCGCGGCCGTTCCTGATCGAACTCGCGGAACGCACTGCGTTGTCCGTGCATCTGGCCGTGCGCGACCGCCTCGACATGGTGGTGATCGACGCGATCCGGCCGCGCTCGGCTGTGCTGGTGTCGCGTCTCGAGATCGGCTCGCGCATGAATCTGAGCCGCACCGCCATCGGCCGTGCCTATCTCGCCGCGCTCGAAGCGCCGGAACGGGAAAAATTGCTGATCGGCTTGCAAGCCGCGGAAGGCGACGATTGGGGCCATGTCGGCAGCCGGCTTGAGAGCGCGTTGCAGGAAACCATCGAGCGCGGCTTCGCCATCGCCACCGGCGAATGGTACGACGGCCTGAACGCGATCGCGCTGGGCTTTACCGGCCCGTCGGGCGAACGCTACGCGGTCAACTGCGGCGGCTCGGCCGACCAGTGCCCGCGCGACTGGCTGATCACGCGCGCCGCCCCCGCGCTGCTCGAGTGCGTGGCCAACATCGTGCTCGAAATCGGCGGCACACCCGGGCGCCGCCTCGATACCTGAAGCGGTCAACGGCTCGCCGGTCGGCGGCCATGGCCATGGCAACCCATCCTGTAACCTTCGTAATCAAAAGAAAAATACGCGGGTGGACTGTTACAGAGCCCGCGACGTAGGATCATGCCTTCCCGTCGCGGGACACACGCCCGGCTTGCCGTCTTCCTTTTGAACGACGTTGCGCCCGCCTGCCAGGATGCCGCCTTGCGTTAGCATCCTTGTCCCGCGTCTCCGGTAGCATCGCGCTGAACGCGCGCGGTGCAGCCGTTGTCGAAACCGCCTGCCGCGCCACTCGCATGCCGGTCCGCCGAACTGTCGAAACGGCAGGAACGCGCGAGCGGCTCACATCCAAGCCAGTCACCTGACCGAACCGATGGACGAACAACAAAAGCATTCGGAAACCACACGCCCCATCCCTCCGGCTTCCCAACCGACCTCCCGCGGCGGCCCGGCCGGCACACCGACCAGCGCGCCCGGCATGGTGAAGCGGCACCGCGGCCGCAATCTCGCGCTGATCATCGCGGCGCTCGTCATCCTCGGGTTCGTGCTGTGGCGCTGGCATCCGTGGGGCGGCCCCGGCGGCGGCGCAAGCGGCGCGTCCGGCGCCAGCGCGGCGAGCGGCGGACGGCCCGGCCGCGGCGGTCCCGGCGGCATGGCCAATATGGCGCAACCCGTTCATGTGGCGACCGCCACGCAGGGCGAGATGCCGGTGGTGCTGACCGCCCTCGGCACGGTCACGCCGCTTGCCAACGTCACCGTGCTGCCGCAGCTGAGCGGGACGCTGCAGGACGTGTATTTCAAGGAAGGCCAGATGGTCAAGAAGGGCGACGTGCTGGCCCAGATCGACCCGCGCCCCTATCAGATCTCGCTCGATAACGCGCAAGGCACGCTCGCGCGCGACGAGGCGCTGCTGCAAACCGCCCGCCTCGACCTGAAGCGTTATCAGACGCTGCTCTCGCAAGACTCCATTGCCAGCCAGCAGGTCGATACGCAGGCGTCGCTCGTGCGGCAATACGAAGGCACGGTGAAGTCCGACAAGGCCAATATCGATACCTACAAGCTCGACCTCATCTACGCGCGCATCACCGCACCCGTGTCGGGGCGCGTCGGTCTGCGCCAGGTCGATCCCGGCAACTACGTGACGCCGAGCCTGACCAACGGCATCGTCGTGATCACGCAACTGCAGCCGATCAGCGTGATTTTCACCACCTCCGAAGACAATCTGCAACAAATCATCCAGCAGACCCAGGCGGGCGCCAAGCTCTCGGTCACCGCGTATGACCGCAGCAACACCACCTCGCTCGAAGGCGGCATGCTCGAAACGCTGGACAACCAGATCGACACCACCACCGGCACGGTCAAGCTGCGCGCGATCTTCCAGAACAGCAAGAACCTGCTGTTCCCGAATCAGTTCGTGAATACGCGGCTGCTGGTCGACACGATCAAGGACGCCGTGATCGTGCCGACGCCAGCCGTGCTCAACGGCTCGATGGGACCGTTCGTGTACGTCGTGAAGGCGGACAACACTGTCACCGTGCGTCCGGTCAAGGTCGGCCCCGTGGATGGCGAGCGCACCAGTATCAAATCCGGACTGGCGGTGGGCGAGCGCGTCGTGATCGACGGCTCGGACCGCCTGAAGGAAGGCGCGAAAATCACGATTCCGGCGGACAAGCCTCGGGGCGCTTCAGGTGCGTCAGGTGCTTCAAGCGCCTCGGGTGCGCGCGGCGCGGCCGCGGCCTCGGGCGCCTCGGGCGCGCACGGGCATCATGGCAAACACGCGGCGCAAGCCTCGCAATAAAGGCACGGCACCTACCGCATGAATCCATCCCGCGCCTTTATTCTGCGCCCCGTCGGCACCGCGCTGCTGATGGCGGCGATCATGCTGGTCGGTCTCGTCGCGCTGCGCTTTTTGCCGCTCTCCGCGCTGCCCGAAGTCGACTATCCGACCATCCAGGTGCAGACCTTCTATCCGGGCGCGAGCCCGGATGTGATGACCTCGTCGGTCACCGCGCCGCTCGAGCGCCAGTTCGGGCAGATGCCGTCGCTCAATCAGATGTCGTCGCAAAGCTCGGCCGGCTCGTCGATCATCACGCTGCAATTCAGCCTCGATCTGCCGCTCGACATCGCCGAGCAGGAAGTCCAGGCCGCCATCAACGCGGCGGGCAACCTGCTGCCTTCGGACCTGCCCGCGCCGCCGATCTACGCCAAGGTCAATCCGGCCGACGCGCCGATCATCACGCTCGCGATCACCTCGAAGACGCTGCCGCTCACGCAGGTGCAGGATCTGGCCGATACGCGTCTCGCGCAGAAAATCTCGCAGGTGGCGGGTGTGGGTCTGGTGAGCCTGTCGGGGGGCCAGCGTCCGGCCGTGCGCATTCAGGCGAATCCCCGCGCGCTCGCCGCGTATGGCCTGAATCTCGACGACCTGCGCACCACCATCTCGAACCTGAACGTCAACACGCCGAAGGGTAACTTCGACGGCCCCACGCGCAACTACACGATCAACGCGAACGACCAGTTGACCGACGCCGAGGCGTACAAGAGCGCGGTGGTCGCATACAAGAACGGCCGTCCGGTGATGCTGACCGACGTCGCCACCATCGTGCAGGGCGCGGAAAATACCAAGCTCGGCGCATGGGTGAACGGCACGCCCGCGATCATTCTGAACGTGCAGCGCCAGCCGGGCGCGAACGTGATTCAGGTGGTGGACAACATCAAGAAGCTGCTGCCGCAATTGCAGCAGTCGCTGCCCGCCGCGCTCGACGTGGAAATCGTCACCGACCGCACCACCACGATCCGCGCTTCCGTGCGCGACGTGCAGTTCGAACTGGCCATGTCGGTCGTGCTGGTGGTGCTGGTGATGTACCTGTTCCTCGCCAACGTCTACGCGACCATCATTCCGAGTCTCTCGGTGCCGCTGTCGCTGATCGGCACGCTCGCCGTGATGTACCTGTGCGGCTTCTCGCTCGACAACCTGTCTTTAATGGCGCTGACCATCGCGACCGGCTTCGTGGTGGACGACGCGATCGTGATGATCGAGAACATCGCGCGTTACGTGGAAGAAGGCGAGTCGCCGCTCGAAGCCGCGCTCAAGGGTTCGAAACAGATCGGCTTCACGATCATTTCGCTGACGGTCTCGCTGATCGCCGTGCTGATTCCGCTGCTCTTCATGGGCGACGTGGTCGGCCGCCTGTTCCACGAGTTCGCCATTACGCTCGCCGTGACGATCGTGATCTCAGCGATCGTGTCGCTCACGCTCGTGCCGATGATGTGCGCGAAGCTGCTGCGCCACACGCCACCGCACGAGAGCCACCGTTTCGAGGCCAAGGCGCACCGCGCGATCGACTGGGTGATCGCGCGCTACGCGGTCGCGCTCACGTGGGTGCTGAACCGGCAGCGCTCCACGCTGGTCGTCGCACTCCTCACGCTGGTGCTGACCGGACTGCTGTACGTGTACATTCCGAAGGGCTTCTTCCCGGTACAGGACACCGGCGTGATCCAGGCGATCACGCAGGCGCCGCAGTCGGTGTCGTATGCGTCGATGGCCGAGCGTCAACAGGAACTCGCCGCGCAGATCCTGAAGAATCCGGACGTGGAAAGCCTGACTTCGTTCATCGGCGTGGACGGCAGCAATATCACGCTGAACAGCGGCCGCATGCTGATCAACCTGAAGCCGCGCGACGACCGCAGCAGCACCGCAAGCGAAGTGATCCGCCAGTTGCAACGCGACGTCGCGCATATTCCCGGCGCGTCGCTATACATGCAGCCGGTTCAGGACCTGACAATCGATTCGACGGTGAGCCCGACGCAGTATCAGTTCATGCTGACCGATCCGAATATCGGCGAATTCACGACGTGGGTGCCGAAGCTCGTCGAGCGCCTGCGGCAGTCGCCCGAACTGGCGGACGTCGCCACCGACCTGCAGGACAACGGCCAGTCGGTCTACATCGAGATCGACCGCGCCACCGCATCGCGTTACGGCATCACGCCGGCCACCGTGGACAGCGCGCTGTACGACGCGTTCGGCCAGCGGATCATCTCGACCATCTTCACGCAGTCGAACCAGTACCGCGTGATTCTGGAAGCGCAGCCGCAGATGCAGCATTACACCGAATCGCTGAAGTCGATCTATCTGCCCTCTTCCACGTCCTCGGGCGGGCAAGTGCCGCTCTCCTCGATCGCGCGTTTCATCGAGAAGCCCGCGCCGCTGCTGGTCACGCACCTGAGCCAGTTCCCGGCCACCACCGTGTCGTTCAACCTCGCACCGGGTTCGTCGCTCGGCGCGGCGGTCAAGGCGATCGATCAGGCGGAGAAGGACATCGGTTTGCCCGCGTCGTTCCAGACGCGCTATCAGGGCGCGGCGCTGGCCTTCCAGGCGTCGCTCTCGAACGAACTGTTCCTGATCCTCGCGGCGATCGTCACGATGTATATCGTGCTGGGCGTGCTGTACGAGAGCTTCATTCACCCGATCACGATTCTCTCGACGCTGCCCTCGGCCGGTGTCGGCGCGTTGCTGGCGCTGCTCATCACCGGGCATGATCTGGACATCATCGGCATCATCGGCATCGTGCTGCTGATCGGTATCGTGAAGAAGAACGCGATCATGATGATCGACTTCGCGCTCTATGCCGAGCGCGAGGAAGGCAAGCCCCCGCGCGAGGCGATCTACCAGGCGTGTCTGTTGCGCTTCCGGCCGATCCTGATGACCACGCTCGCCGCCCTGCTCGGCGCGCTGCCGCTCATGCTCGGCACCGGCGCCGGCTCGGAATTGCGCCGCCCGCTCGGTATCGCGATCGCGGGCGGCCTGATCGTCAGCCAGTTGCTGACGCTGTTCACCACGCCGGTGATCTACCTCGCGTTCGACTCGCTCGGCCGCCGCGCGCGTGAGCGCTTCAATCGGGGCGGCTCGTCCAGCGACTCGACGCCGCCCGCCACCGATGCAGGGACCTGACCGATGAACCTGTCGCGTCCGTTTATCTCCCGCCCGGTCGCCACCACGCTGCTCGCGGTCGGCATCGCGCTGGCCGGCATCTTCGCGTTCACGAAGCTGCCGGTGGCGCCGCTGCCGCAGGTCGACTTCCCGACCATTTCGGTGCAGGCCACGCTGCCGGGCGCGAGTCCCGATACCGTGGCGACCAGCGTCGCCAGCCCGCTCGAACGGCATCTCGGCTCGATCGCGGACGTCACCGAAATGACCTCGATGAGCTCGGTCGGCTCGACGCGCATCACCATGCAGTTCGGCCTGAACCGCGACATCGACGGCGCCGCGCGCGACGTGCAGGCCGCCATCAACGCGGCGCGCGCCGATCTGCCGGCGAGCTTGCGCAGCAACCCGACCTACCACAAGGTCAATCCGGCCGACGCGCCGATCCTGATTCTGGCGCTCACGTCGAAAACGCTCACCGCCGGCCAGTTGTACGACTCCGCGGCCACCGTGCTGCAGCAGTCGCTGTCGCAGGTGGACGGCGTCGGCGAAGTGGATGTGAGCGGCTCGGCCAATCCAGCGGTGCGCGTCGAGCTGGAGCCCAACGCGCTGTCGCACTACGGCATCGGTCTCGAAGACGTGCGCGCGGCGCTCGCCGCGGCCAACGCAAACAGCCCGAAAGGCTCGATCGAATTCGGCCCGAACCGGGTGCAGATCTACACCAACGACCAGGCCAGCAAGGCGTCGCAATACCGGGACCTGGTCATCGCCTATCGCAACGGCTCGGCGGTGAAGCTCTCCGACGTGGCCGAGGTGGTCGATTCAGTCGAAGACCTGCGCAATCTCGGCCTCTTCAACGGCAAGCATTCGGTGCTGGTCATCCTGTATCGCCAGCCGGGCGCGAACATCATCGACACCATCGACCGGGTGACGGCAATGCTGCCGCAACTGCACGCGTCGCTGCCCGCGGATGTCGACATCGCGCCGGCCGCCGACCGCTCCACCACGATCCGCGCCTCGCTGAAAGACACCGAGCGCACGCTGGTGATCGCGGTCGCGCTGGTGGTGATGGTGGTGTTCCTGTTCCTGCGCAACTGGCGCGCCACGCTGATTCCGAGCGTGGCCGTGCCGATCTCGATCATCGGCACGTTCGGCGCGATGTACATGCTGGGGTTCTCGATCGACAACCTCTCGCTAATGGCCTTGACCATCGCGACCGGCTTCGTGGTGGATGACGCGATCGTGGTGCTGGAGAACATCTCCCGACATATCGAGAACGGCGTGCCGCGCATGAAGGCCGCCTTTCTCGGCGCGCGCGAGGTCGGCTTCACCGTGCTGTCGATCAGTATTTCGCTGGTCGCCGTGTTTCTGCCGATTCTGCTGATGGGCGGCATTGTCGGGCGCCTGTTCCGCGAATTCGCGCTGACGCTCTCGCTCGCGATCGGTGTTTCGCTGATCGTCTCCCTCACACTCACGCCGATGATGTGCTCGCGCCTCTTGCGCGAGCCGCACGAGCAGAAGGAAGAAGGCCGCTTTGGCCGCTGGCTCGAACGCGGCTTCGCGTCGATGCAGCGCGGCTACGAGCGCACGCTCGGCTGGGCGCTGCTGCATCCGCGCCTGATCGTGACGACTCTTCTGCTGACAATCGGCCTGAACGTCTGGCTGTACATCATCGTGCCGAAAGGCTTCTTTCCGCAGCAGGACACGGGGCGACTGATCGGCGGCATTCAGGCCGATCAGAGCACCTCGTTCCAGGCCATGAAAGGCAAGTTCGCGCAGATGATGGAGATTGTCGGCAAGAATCCGGCGGTGGACAGCGTGGCCGGCTTCACCGGCGGGCGGCAGACCAACTCCGGCTTCATGTTCGTGACGCTGAAACCGAAGTCCGAGCGCAAAGCCTCCGCCGATCAGGTGATCCAGCAACTGCGCGCGCCGCTCGGCGACGTGGCCGGCGCGCGGACCTTCCTGCAGGCGGTGCAGGACATTCGCGTCGGCGGACGGCAATCGAACGCGCAGTACCAGTTCACGCTGCTGGCCGATTCGACGCCCGACCTGTACCTGTGGGGGCCGAAGCTCACCGAAGCGTTGCAGGCGCGCCCCGAACTGGCGGACGTCAATTCCGACCAGCAGCAAGGCGGCCTGGAAGCGATGGTGACGATCGACCGCGCCACCGCCGCGCGCCTCGGCATCAAGCCGGCGCAGATCGACAACACCTTGTACGACGCGTTCGGCCAGCGCCAGGTGTCGACGATCTACAACCCGCTGAATCAGTATCACGTGGTGATGGAAGTCGCGCCGAAGTACTGGCAGAGCCCGGACATGCTGAAGCAGATCTACATCAGCACCTCGGGCGGCAGCGCGAGCGGCGCGCAGACCACCAACGCGCCCGCGGGCACGGTGACAGCGACGAGCGCCGCCACCACGACCTCGTCCACCAGCGCAACGACGGGCGGCACGGCGGGCACGACCACATCGAGCGCGGCGAGCATCGCCGCCGACTCCGCGCGCAACCAGGCGATCAACTCGATCGCGGCGAGCGGCAAGTCGAGCGCTTCGTCGGGCGCGGCGGTCTCGACCTCGAAGGAAACCATGGTGCCGCTATCGGCGATCGCGAGCTTCGGACCAGGCAATACGCCGCTCTCCGTGAATCACCAGAGCCAGTTCGTGGCCTCGACGATTTCGTTCAACCTGCCTCCGGGCGTCTCCCTGTCGACAGCGACCCAGGCGATCTACGACACGATGGCGCAGATCGGCATGCCGGGCACGATCCACGGCAGTTTCCAGGGCACGGCGCAGGCGTTCCAGCAGTCCATGTCCGATCAGCCGATCCTGATTCTGGCCGCGTTGGCCGCCGTCTATATCGTGCTGGGAATGCTGTACGAGAGCTATATCCACCCGCTCACGATTCTGTCGACGCTCCCTTCAGCGGGCGTGGGCGCTTTGCTGGCGTTGCTGCTTTTCCGGACCGAGTTCAGCATCATCGCGCTGATCGGCGTGATTCTGCTGATCGGTATCGTGAAGAAGAACGCGATCATGATGGTGGACTTCGCGATCGAAGCATCGCGGCAAGGACTGTCCTCGCGCGATGCGATTTTTCAGGCATGTGTGCTGCGCTTCAGGCCGATCATGATGACGACTTTCGCTGCGCTGCTCGGCGCGTTGCCGCTCGCGTTCGGCCGCGGCGAAGGCGCGGAACTGCGCGCGCCGCTCGGGATCGCGATTGTCGGTGGGTTGATTGTCAGTCAGATGCTCACGCTTTATACGACACCGGTGGTGTATCTCTACATGGACCGGATCCGCGTCAGGTGGGAGTCGCGCAAGGCTCGCAGAACGGGAGTGGCGCCTTCTTCCTGAGGGTTTGCCAACGCGGCGCCATGGGGCTGTGCACTGACGACCAACACCCCCAAGGCACGCGCTAGAGCACGCGAGGCCTCACAGCTTCTGCTCTCTCGCAAGCAGAAAAATCCGCTGCCATTGCCTCGCCTGCCGCTCGCTCGACATGGGCAATACCCACACCTCGCGCGCCGCGTCCTTGACCTTCAGGGCGACCTGCGCTTGCGCCTCGCGGCCTTGCGCTTCGGCCTCCAGCAGATCGGCGAAGATATAGGCACCGTGCTGCTCGCCGAGCCGAATCTCACACAGGCGCTTGCCGGCCGCGAGCCGGACCGATCCCCAACTGCCCTGGAGTTCGTGAGTCCAGTCACCATTGCGGACATTCGGCGCCACTTCCTTGCGGCGGCGCCACCAATAAGCCAGAGCGGCCATCACCAGGAAAACGGCCAGCGCGGCAACGCCCAGCGCAACGGCCAGTCCGAACGCTGCCTGCAGGGCATAAAACGCGCGGACCGCGCCGTACACCAGCGCGACCAGCGCCATCAACGCAACGATAATTGGCATCGCAAGCTCACTAGACGAAAAACTCAGCCTGGCACGCGCGGCACTCACCTCTCACCGCAAGAAACCATGGCGGGAAATGCGTGAGCGCCCGCTTTCGACTTTACGGCTTGTGTGTCGCGGCCCAGTCTTTCACCGCCTTCAGCGTGTTCTCGACATGCTTCTCCGGCGACAGGCTCGTGTACTCATAGATGATCTTCCCGTCCGGCGCGATCACATACGACACGCGATTGGCCATCGACGCATGCATCGGCATGCCGGCGTCATACGCGCCGATCACCTTCGAATCGGCGTCGGCCGCGACCGGGAATTTGCTGCGGCATTCGCTCACCGAAAACTTCGTCAAGGTGTCGATATTGTCGTGCGACACGCCGATCACCGTCGCGCCATATTTCTTGTATTCGTCGACGGCTTCCGCGAATTCGTGCGCTTCGATCGTGCAGCCCGTGGTGAAGGCGGCCGGATAGAAGTACAGCACCACCGGCCCTTTCTTCAGTTCGTCCGCGAGCGAATACGTGTAGGTCTTGCCGCCCAGCGAAGCCTGCGCAGTGAAAGCCGGCGCCACGTCGCCCGGCTTGAGGGTCGCCGAGGCCGTCAGCGAATGCAGCGCGAATCCCACCGACACGGCTGCGGCCAGTGCCGCCGATATGAGTTTCTTCTTCATCTGTCTGTTCCTCCAGGCGTTGATGCACGCGGTTCATCCAATGAAAACGGGGCCGCCGCGTTCATCAGAACGCCAGCCGACTTCGCTATTGGACCACGTACTCACAAGGTACGTAAGAACCCGCCGAAAGGATGCGCAAGTCGTTGCCGTCAGTCCGACAACGACAACCTACGGCAACCCGCGCCAACCCGTTGCTCCGCACGGAAAGCAGTGCGAGACCGGCCGGCCGCCCGTCAGGTCACCACTTCTCCGATATGCGCGCCGAACCAGGCCGCGGCCGACAGGTTCAGCTCCGCCAACACTTCAGGCGTGAAGGCCACGAAGCCGGCCGGCGCATCGGGGCCGAGCGCGATCGACGCCGCATCGACGCCCGCGCCGGCCGCCTCGGCAAGGCGCAGCAAGGTGCCCAGCTCGCCTTGCCGCAACACGATCGCTTCGCGAATCTGCGGCGCGAGGCCGAGCTTCTCCAGCGCCGCGCCTGGCGAGCTGCCGAGCACCACGTGAATCAGAGAAAAAATACCGGTCATGAACGCGGCATCGGCAAACTCGTCATCGGACGGATGCAGCCAGGCCGCGGCCAGCTCCATGAAACGCGAGCGCGTGCCCGCCAGTTGCACCAGCGGATCGGCGCGCAGCGGCAGCTCGCCGCTATCGGCATAGAGCAGCAGCTGCGCCCAGCGCGCGATCTGCCGCGTGCCGGTGGCGATGATCGCCTCGCGCAGCGACGCGATATTGCGCCCCAAGCCGAATGCGCTCGAATTGACGAGGCGCAGCAGTTGCACCACCACGCTCGGATTCAGCTTGAGTTCGGCTTCGAGTTCGGTAATGCCGGCATCTCTCGACAGCAACGCGAGCAGGCGCAGCAGGCCCGGCCGCGGCGAGCGGTTGCGCGGCGCGGCCAGCACCTGAGGGCGCGCGAAAAAATAGCCTTGAAACAGATCGAACCCGAGGTCGCGAGCCAGCGCGAAGTCTTCGCGCGTCTCCACCTTCTCGGCGATCAGCGTCTTGCCCTGCCCGCGCAACAGGCATGCGAGCTTTGGCAGCACCGCGCGGTCGGTCTGCATGAAGTCGATCTTGACCATGTCCGCGTAGGGCAGCGCGGCGAGCAACTCGTCCGACAGTTCGCTGACGTCGTCGAGCGCCACCTGGAAGCCGGCGCGGCGCAACTCGCCCAGACGGCGGCCCAATTGCGCATCGAATCGCACCGTCTCGAGAATCTCAAGCACGAAGCGCTCGGGCGGCATCACATGGACGATGTCGCTAAAGAGCAGCGCACGGTCGATATTGACGAAGCCGCGATGCCGGCCCAGCACGGTCGGCACGCCGATCCCGCCGATCGCGCGCGCCACGACCTGCGCCGTAGCCTGGGCGTCGTCGGTGACTTCGGCGTAGTTATGCGCGCCGGCTCTAAACAACAGCTCGTAAGCATTGAGCGCGCCGTCGCGATCGAGGATCGGCTGGCGGCCCAGATAGACGAACTGCACGGGAGGCGGCGGTTCGCAGCCTTCGGCAGTCGACTCGAGCACCTCGCTGTGCCGGGCAAGGGCCCCGGCTTGATGGCGGTCAGACATGAGCATCGGTGCAAGTGTTCGGAAAGCTACGCAGCAGCGGCGTCATAGCCGGCACTGCACAACGGGTTTCCCATATTAACGGACGTCGGGCCGTGGCACTTTAACTGATTCGGTCTCCAGGCGACGCTTTGGCGCACATACATCCCTTACCGGATGTTTTTCTCAGCACGCGCTAAAGATTTTCCGGCCTGGGCCGTTATCTCGATCTGATGGGGCGGCCTGATACCCTCTCGACCGCCGACCCAGGCGGAAACAGCCGCCCCGCCTGCAGACGAATACAGGTTGCCAGCGATAAACATGGAAGCGAACAGGATCACCGCGCCCCGCCGGGGCTCCTTGCGCACGGTCATCGACCGGCTTCGTGCGCTCGGCCGGCGCGAGCATGGCAAACCGCAGGCGGGAGCAAGCCGCACTGCGCAACTGGAACAGGTGGTCGGCGCCGTCGACCTGCTGGCGCACGTCGACGACGAGTTGCGCTTCCTCTATGTGTCCGACGCCAGCCTGCGCTTCATCGGTTATCACCGCGAGTACCTCGAGACCATCACGCTGCACGATCTCGTCGCGCCGGCCGACGTGCCGCGCCTCGACGCCCTGCTCACGCGCGCGGCCGTCTCCGGCAATGTCGAAAAGGCGACGCTCGGCCTGATCAAGTCGCTCACCTACCCGATCACCGTCGAGTTGCGCGTGGTGCGCAGCACTCACGACGGCACCGAAGGCTATGCGATCGCCGGCTTCGACGTGTCGGCCTGGCGCGCCACCGAGGAACGTCTGACCCAGGCGCTGCATCTGGACCGCCTGACCAATCTGGCCAACCAGCCGGCACTGATCCCGGCGCTGCTCGAAGCCCAGCAGCAAGCCGACGCGCACGGCACGCCAGCCGCGCTGCTGCTGCTCGACCTCGACGACTATCAGCGCGTGAACCGCGCGCTCGGCTACGACGCCGGCGACGAAATGCTGCGCGACACCTCGCGCCGCATTCTGAACATGACGAGCCCGAGCGAGACCGTGGCGCGCGTGGCGAGCGACGAGTTCGCGATTCTCATCAAGCCCGCTGCCAGCCGCACCGACGCGGCGGCCGCCGCCGAAGCGCTGGCGCGGCGCCTGTTGACCGCGATCCAGCAGCCGTATGTGTTCAACGGCCAGCAGGTGCACCTGTCGGCGAGCATCGGCATTGCGCTCTATCCCGACGTGCGTCACGCCAACGACACCGCCGCGCACGACACCCATCTGCTGCGCTGGGCCGACCATGCCCTCTTGCAGGCCAAGGCGGCCGGCGGCAATACGCTCGCCTTTTACGTCCCCGACGACAACCCAGCCGACGCCGAGCGCCTCAAGCTGGAGGCCGATCTCTACGACGGCGTGCGCAACGGCGAATTCTCGCTGCACTTCCAGCCGATCACGAGCAGCCGCACGCACGGCGTGGTCGGCGTGGAGGCCTTGATCCGCTGGTCGCATCCGGTGCACGGGCTGGTGCCGCCGTCCATGTTCATCCCGCTTGCGGAGTCGATCGGCCTGATCAACTTCCTCGGCAACTGGGTGTTGAAGGTGGCCTGCATGCAGTTGATCCAGTGGGACGCCAAAGGTATCGCCCTGCAATATGTAGCAGTGAACGTGTCGCCGCAGCAGTTCCGCGACCCGCGCTTCAAGGACTCCGTGCGCGAGGCGATCGCGTTGACCGGCATCGATCCGCGCCGCCTCGTATTCGAGATCACCGAAAGCCTGCTGATGCACGACCCGGCGCACGCCAAGGGCCTGCTCGAAGACCTGACGGCGATGGGCATCCGTTTTGCGGTCGACGACTTCGGCACCGGCTATTCGAGCCTGGCATACCTGCAACGCTTCCCGCTCGCCAAGCTTAAGATCGACAGGAGTTTTGTCGAGAATCTGCTAACCTCACGAAACGATCAGGCAATCGTTAGCGCCGTCGTGGGCCTCGCGCAGACACTCGATCTCGAACTGGTGGCCGAGGGCGTCGAAACGGAAGCGCAACGAACCCTGCTCACCGAGATGGGATGCGACCACATCCAGGGGTGGCTCGTCTGCAAGGCGCTGCCCTCCGACGAACTCGCGCTGCGGTTCGAAGCGCGCACGCTTCATCTGCATACCGCATAGCGATGCAGGCAAAGCGCTCATGTAACGGCTCACGCGCCCGCTCATATGCGGGCTCATGTGCGGGCTCATGTGTGTGCTCATTTGCGTGGATTAGCAGCGGAACAAGCCGGCCTCGGGCCGGCGTGGCACTCATTGGAACACGTATGGCTTTTGCGGGACTCACATGGTAAAGGCGGCGGTGCTCGACCGGCTCTGGACGCGAATGAGCGAGCGCGGCGATTTCCCCATGCTGTCGCAGTCGCTGCGCACCACCATGGCGGCGATGAATAACGACGACCTCGACTTCACCGGCCTCGTGCAGGTGGTGTTGTCCGATTTCGCCCTGACGCAAAAGGTGCTGCGGCTCGCCAACTCGGCCATGTACATTGCGTTCGGCGGCAACATCACGACCGTGTCGCGCGCGCTGATGGTGCTCGGCATGGACGCGGTCGGCCACCTCGTGGTCGGCCTGAAGATCGTCGATCACTTTCATCACAGCGCGCCGCGCCGCATCGACGCGAAACTTGAACTGAACCGCACGCTGCTGTCGGGTTGCGTCGCGCGCAAGCTGACCGAGCGCGGCGATCTGCGTGCTGGCGAGGAAGCCGTGGTCTGCACGCTGATGCGCCAGATCGGCAAGCTGCTGGTGGTGTTCTATCTCGACGCCGAATGGGACCAGATTCGCCGTCACATCGACGACGGCGCGCTCGAAGCCGATGCCTGCGTGCTGGTGCTCGGCGTCACGTTCGACGAGATCGGCGCCGAAGCCGCCGTGCGCTGGCGCCTGCCCGACATGATCCGCTCCGGTATGGGCGAGTTCGACCCGCAGGACGTCACGCAGCCGCGCCAGGTGCAGTGGCTGCGCGCCATCACGAATTACTCGACGGCGGTCGCCGACGTGCTCACCCAGCAGAACATGCCGGACTGGGAGCGCGAGCAGCGCATCGCCGAACTGGCGCGCGAATATAGCGGCGCGCTGAATACCGATCCCGAAGTGTTGCTCGGCATGAGCGTCGCGCTCGCCCGCGAGGAAGGCGGCGACGGCGTAATGCGCGAAATCGTCGAGTTGCGCGCCAACGCGGACGCGATCGCGCGCGAGGCGCTCAATCCCGAGGCGCGCATTGCGGTGGGGGTCAAGGATCTGCGCGGCCTGCCCGAGGGCAGCCCGCTCGCGCCGGCTTTGGCCATGGCCGCGGAAACGCTGCTGGCGGGTCTCGGCTTCGCGCGCACGGTGGTGTTCGTCAAGCACAGCAACGGCACGTTCAAGGCGCGTTTGGGACTCGGACCGAAGATCGACGCGGCGTTACCCAGGCTGACCTTCAATACCGCCTTCGAGCCCGACGTGTTTCATCTCGCGATCGCGAACTCGGTGGGCATCTTTATCGAGAACGCGCGCGATCCGAAGATGGTCGCGAGGCTACCCGAATGGTTCCGCCGCTCATTCGACGACGCCCGCGCCTTCGTGCTGCTACCCGTCGTCGATGAGAGCGACACGACCGTGGCGCTCTTATACGGCGACTGGTCGCATAGTCAGGAGCCACGCCGTATCTCACAGAAAGAAATGAGCGTGTTGAATGAATTGGCCAAGGAGTTAGGCCGTTTTTTCGGCCTGGGGCAGATGCGGGAAATGGAGATGATGTGAAGACCTGGCGTGATCGTTAATCACGGCGCTTCACTCTCCCCCATACTGTATTTGCCCTACGCCACATTGAAGTTGGACCAGTCTCGCCGGACGCCGGGGGGGCCGCCAGGCCCGGGCCCCCCGGGGTTGTGAGGGGGGCATAACGCAGGTGATTTGAGGGATTTGGGCGCGGGGGGG
>NZ_JARESX010000061.1:0-44240 GCF_046026435.1 Paraburkholderia sp. RL17-381-BIF-C
AAACAAATCAAGGAAAGGCCAAAAACCCAAAGAACAAAACCACAACCACGCCACAAAGGCAAAAAAAAACTAATCGGGCAACTCCGCCGCCCCCATCCTGCGAGCAATAACCCGCGACCGCTGCGCAAGATAAGGCGACCCTCGATGCTCATCAAAATACTTAGGCTGCGGCAACATAACAGCCAACCGGGCCGACTGCGCAGCAGTCAACTTACTCGCTGAAGTCTTATAGTAATAACGAGCCGCGGCCTCAGCCCCATAAACCCCATTCCCCCACTCAACGGAGTTGAGATAAATCTCAAAGATCCGTTCCTTATCCATCAAGGCCTCAAGCATCCACGTAATGATGAGTTCCTGCCCCTTGCGGATATAACTCTTCTCCCGCGACAAAAACAGATTGCGCGCCAACTGCTGAGTAATGGTCGACCCACCGCGCACAATCTTGCCCTTGGCCTTATTCCGCTCCCAGGCCTGCAAGATAGCGTCCGTCTCATACCCATTGTTATTGACGAAATTCGCATCCTCGGAAGCGATGATCGCGCGCTTCAGATTGCGCGAAATCTGGTCATACGGCACCCACGTATGCTGCACGGAAAGATCCGGCCGATCCTGCGACAAGCGCCACGCGTCCGAGCGCATAAACGCAGTGCTGCGTGGATTGACGTAATTCCAAACGGCGATCTGCGCGAAATAAAACGCCTGCGTCGCAATCCAAGCGATCGCCACCACCGCGCCCAGATAGACGATCCATCGCACCGGACCTGGCCGGCTCACGCGCCGCGTTGCTGTCATCGTGCTCCAGGTCCTCGTGTCGGTGAATTCGGCAAGGTAAGACGCAGCATTTGCGTGACGCGGTTAAGCGTGCGGCGGCGCAACCAACTGCGCACGCAATTCGGCCAGCACCGGCGCGCCGTCGGGCCGCACGCCGCGCCAAACGTAAAACGACTCGGCCGCCTGCTCGACCAGCATGCCGAGTCCATCGGCGCCGCGTGCACCCAGCTTCCGCGCGTGCTCCATGAATACCGTCGGATGCGCGCCGTACATCATGTCGTAGGCGAGCGTGCCGCTGCCGAACGCGCGGTCGTCGCACTCGGGCAACGACGCGTCCAGGCTACCCGCCGTCGCATTGACGATCACGTCATACGCGCTCGCTTCGATCACCCGCGCGCTACCACCGCTCAGACGACACGAGGCGTCACTCGCGGCCTGCGCGAACTGGCCGACCAATGCTTCGGCCTTCTCCGCCGTACGATTGACGATGGTGAGCGTATGCGGCGCGCGCTCGAGCATCGGCAGAACCACGCCACGTGCGGCGCCGCCCGCGCCCAGCAACAGAATGCGCGCGCCCTTCAGCGACACGCCGAGATTCACCTCGATATCGCGCACGAGACCGAAGCCATCGGTGTTGTCGCCGAAAATACCGTTCGCGTCGACGCGCAACGTATTCACCGCGCCCGCAGCCGCCGCGCGCGGCGACAACGTGTCGGCCAACGCATGCGCTTCGAGCTTGAACGGCACGGTGACGTTCAGCCCGCGCCCGCCTGCCTCGATGAAGGCCCGCACATGCGGCACGAACGCATCCACCGGCGCGAGCAGACGGCCGTACTCGACCGGCTCGCCGGTCTGCTCGGCAAAACGTCCATGAATGAACGGCGACTTGCTATGGCCGACCGGATTGCCGATGACCGCATAACGGTCGAGTGAATCGTTGGCGCTCATCGTCCGGGCTCCGCAATCTGCTGTTGAGTGGCGGGATCGTTCGCGCCATCGCCATTGGCGGCGTCGCTCGGCGTGGCCGCCTCGTTGCCCTCGAGTTCGGCTTCGGCCTGAGCCTCGGCTTCGCCTTCGGCGCTCTCGTCAGGAGCGTCGATGATTTCCTCTTCGCTCTCGTCCGCTTCTTCAGCCTCGCTGCCGCTCGTCACGGTCGGCGCGTCGAGCACGTGCAGGAGACGCACGGACGCTTCGACGGTCAACTCGTCGGTCGACATCACTTCCATCTGCAAGCGCGTGCCGCGCGCATGCACGCCGAGACCCGGCACGTGCAGCAGCAACGGAATCTCTTCGAGACGCACCAGATCGCCCTTCACGACCGATGCCACCACCTGCTTCCTGTTTTCCTGCTTCAGCCAGCGCAGACACCAGAAATACTCCATGCGGCGCTGATGATCGGCATACGCGGTGTAGGTATCGTCGAAACCTTGCACGACGGCGAACAGGTCGGCGTCCTTCGGTTTGAACGGTGCGGCCAATTTGGCGGTCACGCCGTGCTGCACACAGGCGATCAACTGCCATTGGTTCACCAGGTCGACATAACGGCGCAGCGGCGACGTGCTCCACGCGTACTGCGTGACGCCGAGGCCTTCATGCGGCGCGGCGTTGGTTTGCATGCGCGTGCGCTTCGGGCCGGTCGGGGCGCCGAACGCGCGCTGCGTGCGATAAATGCCCGGCACGCCGTGGTCGTGCAGGAACGCGCCCCACGACGAGTTGGCGAGAATCGCCAGCTCGGCGACGATCGTGTCGAGCGGCGAACCGCGCCGGCGCGGCGTGATCGTGATGTGCTCGCCTTCCACGTAGAAGTTGAAATCCGTATTGCGCTGCACTTCGCGACGCAAACCGTAACCGGCGCGCGCGGTCTGACGCTTCTCGAACAGCGCCTGCGCGAACGGCCACAGCACGGCGATGTCTTCCTTGTGCGGATAGTCGCCGGTGCCGGCGGCGAGCGCCTCTTCAGTCACCAGCTCGTCGAGCGTGTTGTGGCGCAGATTGTTCTTCACGAACACGCGCTCGGCGCGCGTTTCGCTCGCGACGATCTCCTGCGTCTCGCGATTGACGATCACATACAGAGAAAGCGCGGGGCGCAAGCCGCCTTCGGCCAGCGTGAACGCTTCAACGACGCTGTCGGGCAACATGGTGATCTTGTCGCCCGGCATGTACACGGTCGACAGGCGCGTGCGCGCGATCGCATCGACCTCGTCGCCGCGCTGAATGCCGAGCGCCGGCGCGGCAATGTGCACGCCGATCCGCACACGGCCATCGGCCAGATGCTCGACGGAAAAGGCGTCGTCGATTTCGGTCGTGGTGATGTCGTCGATCGAGAACGCCTGCACGTTCGCTTCGGGCAGATCTTCGGGCAACGCGCCGACGGTAACCGGCGGGAAGCCGGTGCCGTGCGGGAAAAACTCCGAGAGGAATTTCGCCTCGTGCAATGCGCGCGCCGACGGAATGGCGCCGCATTCGAGCATCAGGCGCGCTTGCGAAATGCCGCGCGCCGCCGCCGCGCCTTCGAGCGCCTTGTATTCGATCGTGTTCTTGTCGGGCTTGGTCAACAGCGCCAGCGCCTTGCTGCCGGTGAAGGCTTCCGGCAAACGGCCGGCCTTCAGCTCTTCCTCATAGCCGGCCTGCACCAGCGCCTGCTGACGCTTGCGCTCGAGTCCGGCAAGCGCCATCTTCAGTTGTTCTTGCGGCGCGCGCTGATACATGCCGCGGCCTTTGCGGCGGAAGTACACCGGCGAGCCGTGCATGCGCAACACCAGCGCGGCGCGCTCGATCGAGCCGAAGCGCTCGCCGAAATACTCGGCGCCGAGCGTGGCGAACGGGAATTCGTCGTCAGGCGCGCATTCCCACAGGAAATCCAGGTCGATCTCCTGCGCGGCGGCGTCGGCCTGTTGCATCAACTCGGCCGCAGTCGGCTTTTCGAATTCGATCAGCACGTCTTTCGCGCGCACCTTGGCGCGGCGTCCGCCCGGCAGCTCGACCTGAAACGCATCGCCCTGGCGCGACAGCACGCTGCCCGCCTTGAAACTGCCCGATTCCTCGAAGAAAACGTTCACTCAATACTCTCGTTCTGACTTGCATCTGCCGGCGCGCCCGATCTTGCTCTGCGATCGGTCACTGCGTGCGCGGCACGGCAACGTGTTCGTGGTAGTGGATCCGCGACGCGTCACACGCGCGCCGGCGGCATGAATCTGATGAGCAGCCAATGCCTCGCTGCTGGAAAGCCCGGCCTGGCCGACTCTACGCGGCTTCGCGCGGGGCGGGCGGTTCGACGTCTTCCGCGTCGCAAAAGGCCAGCACCTCGTCGACGTATTGCGCGAACTCGCTGATCGCGTGGTCGCTCCCTTCGATCAGCGTAGTGCGTGCGCCGGGATAGTGCGCGAGCATTTCGCGGTAGTCGAGCACTTCGTCGCCGGTCGCGGCCATCAAATAATAGCGATCGGGCCGCGTGATCGACGCGACGCCGAGCGCGCGCAATTCATCCAGATGATGCGGCTCGACGACGATGCTGCCGCCGCCGTGCCACAACGGCTGCTCGCCGAGATAGGCGGTCAGGTCGCGCTGCGGCACGACTGCCGGGTTGAGCAGCACCGCGGGCCAGCCATGCTTCTCCGCCAGATAAGTGGCGAAATAGCCGCCGAGCGAACTGCCGATCAGCGTGACGTTTTTCGGCTTGGCTTCGGCCACCAGCGACTCGGCGAGCGCCACCGTCTCGAACGGCGAGACCGGCAGCATCGGACAGCACCATTCGTCGCTGCGGCCGAGTTCGACGAGCCGCGCCGCCAGCACGCGCGCCTTGAACGAATTGGGTGACGAGCGGAAACCGTGCAGATAAAGGATCACGAAGTGCCTCGCGCGGAAAGAGCGTCGAGCAGTTTCTGGTGCACGCCGCCGAAGCCGCCGTTGCTCATCACCAGAATCTGGTCGCCGGGGCGCGCGGCGTGGACTACCGCTTTGACCAGCGCGTCGAGATTGTCGAAAGCCTGCGCTTTGCCGCCGAGCGGCGCGAGCGCCTCGCCGAGATTCCAGCCGAGCGCGTCGCGGCCGGTCGGCGCGCCGTAGCCGAACACGAGATCGGCGTCGGCGAGGCTGGCCGGCAATTGCGCTTTCATCACGCCGAGCTTCATGGTGTTGGAGCGCGGCTCCAGCACGGCGAGAATGCGCGTGTTCTCGCGCCCTACGCGGGCGCGCAGCCCCGCGACGGTCGTGTCGATGGCAGTGGGATGGTGCGCGAAATCGTCATAGACCGTCACGCCGTCCACGCTGCCGCGCACTTCCATGCGGCGCTTGACGTTGCGAAAGCTCGCCAGCGACCGGGCGGCCTGCGCCGGCGGCACGCCAACGTGGCGCGCGGCGGCGATCGCGGCCAGCGCGTTCATGCGGTTGTGCTCGCCTTGCACCTGCCACTCGACCACGCCGACGCGCTCACTGTTGTGATAGACGGCGAAACGCTCGTCGACCGGCACGCCGTCTTCCGCGGGCAAGGTTTCCCAGCCGCCCTGCACACCAAAACGCTCCACTTCGCTCCAGCAACCGCGCGTCAGCACGCGCTCCAGCGCGTCTTCACGGCCGTTCGTCACGATGCGGCCAATGCCCGGCACGGTGCGGATCAGATGATGGAACTGCGTTTCGATCGCGGCCAGATCCGGGAAAATGTCCGCGTGATCGAATTCGAGGTTGTTCAGCACGGCGGTTTTGGGCCGGTAGTGGACGAACTTCGAGCGCTTGTCGAAGAAGGCCGTGTCGTACTCGTCGGCTTCGATCACGAAGAAGCTCGAATCGGTCAGCCGGGCCGACACGCCGAAATTCAGCGGCACGCCGCCAATCAGAAAGCCCGGATTGAGGCCGGCGTCTTCGAGCAGCCAGGTCAGCATGGAGCTGGTGGTCGTCTTGCCGTGCGTGCCGGCCACCGCCAGCACCCATTTGCCGTTCAGCACATGCTCGCCGAGCCATTGCGGGCCGGAGGTGTACGGCAGACCGCGGTCGAGAATGGCTTCCATCAGCGGGTTGCCGCGTGAGACCACGTTGCCGATCACGAACAGGTCGGCATTCAGACCGTTCAACTGGTCCGCGTCATAACCTTCGATCAGACGAATACCTTGTGCCTCGAGCTGGGTGCTCATGGGCGGATAGACGCCGGCGTCGCAACCCGTCACGGTGTGGCCCGCGCCGCGCGCGAGGACCGCGAGACCGCCCATGAACGTGCCGCAGATACCGAGGATGTGGATGTGCATAAGCCTGTCGTGCCGCGCGGGCGTTTTTTCTGGAACGACCCCCTAAACCTGCCGCTTCGCGCCAGGCCCCCAGAGGGGCAAGAAAACTTGGGGCGGGCCGGCGTTTTCCTGAGAGGGATGGGAGCGCAGAAGAGCGGCCGAATCGACCGTCTGCAAAGGACGCTATTGTAACCGACGCCTCCCGATCGCCCTATGAACGCTTGCCCGTACTTCCCGTGCCCGGCCGCGCGGTGCGACCCGCCAGGAAAGGCTGTCATCAATCTCTAGTATGATCGGGGGATGGTTCGCAAATCACATTTCGATCCGCAGCGCGTGCGCGAGGAAATCGCCATCGCGGCTGCGCGCATGATCGCCGAAGACGGTCTGGACTACGCCACGGCGAAACGCAAAGCGGCCCGGCAAGTGGTCGGCGAGAGCCGTGTTGCCGGCGAATGGCTGCCGGATAACGACCAGATTGAAGAAGAAATCCGGGAATATCAGTCGCTGTTCCAAGGCGACAGCCAGCCTGCTCTGTTGCGGCGCCTGCGCCGTATCGCGGTCGACTGGATGGAGCGGCTCGCGCCGTTCAACCCCTATCTGACCGGCGCGGTGCTCGGCGGCACGGCCGGCGAACACTCGGACATTCACCTGCAGGTTTTCTGCGACAACCCGAAAGAAGTCGCGATCTACTTCCTGAACGCGAACATCCAGTACGACGTTTCGGAAACGCGGCATTTCGCCGGCCGCGGCTATGTCGAGACGCTCAGCTTCCTGTGGCGCCCCACCAATGAAGGGCGCGAGGCGGAACCGGTCGGCGTGCACGTCGCGCTCTACGAAACGGACGACCTGCGCGGCGCGGTACGGGCCGACGCGCGCGGCCGTACCGCGCGCGCGAATCTGCAAGCCGTACAGACGCTGCTCGACGGCAGCGACGTCGCCCCATCAACTAGCTAGATTGACAAGATGAACACGAGACGGATTATGGCGGGCGCGCTTGTCGCGATCGTCGCCGCGGGCGGCGGTGTGCTGGCGAGCCACTGGCTGAACGGCGGCAACACCGAAGTCGCGCCCAATGCACAGCCGGCTTCCGGCGAAAGCGCTGTCGCCCAACTGTGGAGCGCTCCGGTGACCACCGTGGACGGCAAGCCGCAAACCTTAAGTTCGCTTAAAGGACACCCAATCGTCGTCAACTTCTGGGCCTCGTGGTGCGGGCCTTGCGTCGAAGAAATGCCGGCGTTGTCCCAGCTTCAGCGCGACTACGCAGGAAAAGGGATCCAGTTCGTCGGACTTGGCGTCGATTCGGACAAAAACGTTCAGGCGTTCCTGCAGAAAGTGAAAGTGGCCTACCCGGTGTATGTCACGGGCTTCGGCGGGGCCGACCTCGCGCGGGCCTTCGGTAATACGGCGGGCGGTCTGCCCTTTACCGTCGTAATCGACGCAAAAGGTGAGATTCGCTCGACAAAATTAGGACAAATCGATCCGCAAGCGCTGAAAAAGACCCTCGACGCGCTTTAAATTTCACATTCTTTTGACACTCAAATACTCGCAGAACGCGCAAAAATGCGCGCAAATCGCTCGGATTTGAGAGAAGATGGGCGCCCGGCGCGGCGGCAAAATGCCGCCGTAATCTAACCGTACGTTCGGGAAACTAGACAAGTTTCTCTAATCAGCGCTAAAGTGCGCCCAATTCCACGGAAAAAGAAGCGACCATGACGCGACTGCTGGTACTGCACGGACCCAACCTCAACCTTCTCGGCACCCGGGAACCCGAGGTCTACGGTCGCGTGACCTTGCCGCAGATCGATCAGGCGCTGGCGGACCGCGCAGCGGACGCAGGCGTCGAACTCGCGTCGTTCCAGAGCAACCATGAAGGCGCTCTGGTGGACCGCATCCAATCCGCCCGGACTGAACAGACCGATTTCATATTGATCAATCCCGCCGCGTACACGCACACGAGCGTGGCGATTCGGGACGCACTGGCGGGGGTCGGCATCCCGTTCGTCGAGATTCATCTGTCGAACGTGCATCGTCGCGAACCGTTCCGGCATCACTCGTATTTTTCCGACCAGGCGGAGGGCGTCATTTGCGGCCTCGGCTGGAAGGGTTATCTGTACGCGCTCGAATTCGCGCTCGACCGGCTCGCCGCCGGCTCGTCGCGCGGCTGATTCCAAACACGTCTAATTTGCGCCGGCTGCGTATGCGCCGGCACTTTTCGCATTGAAAGGGGCTTCCTGATGGATCTTCGTAAACTGAAAACTCTGATCGACCTCGTCTCGGAGTCCGGTATTTCCGAACTCGAAGTGACCGAGGGCGAAGGCAAGGTTCGCATCGTCAAGAATGCGCCGCCGGTTTACGTGCAACCGTCCGCCTCGTATGCGCCGCAATACGCGCAACCGGCGCCGGCCATCGGCGGCGAAGCGCCGGCCGCTGCCGCAGCTGCGCCGGCCACGCCGGCCGCCGCCGCGCCGCAAGGCCACGTGGTGACCTCGCCGATGGTCGGCACGTTCTACCGCGCGCCGTCGCCGGGCGCCGACCCGTTCGTCCAGGTGGGCGACACGGTCAAGGAAGGCCAGACGATCTGCATCATCGAAGCGATGAAGCTGCTCAACGAAATCGAGTCGGACAAGTCCGGCGTGGTGAAGGAAATCCTCGTCGAAAACGGCCAGGCGGTCGAGTACGGCCAACCGCTGTTCGTGGTCGGCTGACGCGGCACGCTTAGCGCTTCGTTTTGCGCATGCCGCCCGCGCGCCCGCAGTCCCCAAGGCGCGCGACCGATCCTCTGAGGCAGCCGGCGTTGTGATCAACCCGGCGCCCATTGATGAGTCGAAAACCCGCTATGTTTGAAAAAATCCTCATTGCCAATCGTGGCGAGATCGCGCTTCGTATCCAGCGCGCCTGCCGCGAGCTTGGCGTCAAGACAGTCGTCGTCTATTCGGAAGCCGACAAGGAAGCCAAGTACGTGAAGCTCGCCGACGAGGCGGTCTGTATCGGCCCGGCGCCTTCCAACCTGAGCTATCTGAATATGCCCGCGCTGATCAGCGCGGCGGAAGTCACCGACGCCGAAGCGATCCACCCCGGCTACGGCTTCCTCTCGGAAAACGCCGACTTCGCCGAGCGCGTCGAGCAGTCCGGCTTCACCTTCATCGGCCCGCGTCCGGAAACGATCCGGATGATGGGCGACAAGGTCACGGCCAAGCAGACCATGATCAAGACCGGCGTGCCGTGCGTGCCGGGTTCGGAAGGCGCGTTGCCGGAAGATCCGAAAGAGATCGTGAAGATCGCCCGCCAGGTCGGCTACCCGGTCATCATCAAGGCCGCCGGCGGCGGTGGTGGCCGCGGCATGCGCGTGGTTCACACGGAAGCGGCGCTGGTCAACGCGGTCAACATGACGCGCGAAGAAGCCGGCCGTGCGTTCGGCAACCCGCAGGTCTACATGGAGAAATTCCTGGAGAACCCGCGGCACATCGAAATCCAGGTGCTGGCCGATTCGTTCAAGAATGCTGTCTGGCTGGGCGAGCGCGATTGCTCGATGCAGCGCCGTCACCAGAAAGTGATCGAGGAAGCGCCGGCGCCGGGTATCGCGCGCCGTCTGATCGACCGTATCGGCGATCGTTGCGCGGACGCCTGCAAGAAGATGGGCTATCTTGGCGCGGGTACCTTCGAGTTCCTGTACGAAAACGGCGAGTTCTACTTCATTGAAATGAACACGCGCGTGCAGGTCGAGCACCCGGTGACCGAACTGATCACGGGCGTCGACATCGTCCAGGAACAGATCCGCATTGCGGCCGGCGAAAAGCTCGCCTTCCGTCAGCGCGACATCGTGTTCAAGGGTCACGCGATCGAATGCCGGATCAACGCGGAGGATCCGTTCAAGTTCACTCCGTCGCCGGGACGTTTGACGTCGTGGCACATGCCGGGCGGCCCCGGCATCCGCGTCGACTCGCACGCCTACAATGGCTACTTCGTACCGCCGAACTATGATTCGATGATCGGCAAGCTGATCGCTTACGGCGCCACGCGCGAACAGGCGATCAAACGCATGCGCATCGCGCTGTCGGAAATGGTGGTGGAAGGCATTCAAACCAACATCCCGTTGCACCGCGAGCTGATGCTGGACGCGAAATTCGTCGAAGGCGGCACCAGCATTCACTACCTCGAAAACCGGTTGGCCGCGAAGCAGCAGGCCGCGCCGGAAGAAGCGTAAGTCATGAGCTACCGGGAACTGATCGCCGAGTTGGCACGCGAGCACGCGGAGGAATTCTCCGACGCGCTGCTCGAGTTGGGCGCGCTGTCCGTATCGGTCGAAGATGCGGACGCCGACACGCCCGACGAGCAGCCGCTGTTCGGCGAGCCCGGTCTCACGCCGGATCGCACGGCGTGGCAGCGTTCGCGCGTGATCGCACTGCTCGCGCCGGAACACGAGCCGGCAGTGCTGCTGACCGCGGCAGCCAATGAAATCGGCCTGGAGGCAGCACCGTCATTCACCGTGCGTGAAGTCGAGGATCAGGATTGGGTGCGGCTCACGCAGTCGCAGTTCGATCCGATCAAGATCGGCGAACGTATCTGGGTCGTGCCGTCGTGGCACGACGCGCCGGACCCTGAAGCACTCGTGCTGGAGCTCGATCCTGGCCTCGCGTTCGGCACCGGCAGCCATCCCACCACGCGGCTTTGCATGGAATGGCTGGAGCAATCGGTGAAGCCCGGGCAGTCATTGCTCGACTACGGCTGCGGCTCCGGCATCCTTGCGATTCTGGCGAAGAAGTGTGGCGCCGACCCGGTGTACGGCATCGACATCGACCCGCAAGCGGTCGAGTCGGCGCGTCACAACAGCGAGCGTAACCGCGCGGACGTCACGTACGGTTTGCCCGACGAATGTCCCACTGGCGAGTTCGATATCGTGGTCGCCAACATCCTCTCCAATCCGCTCAAGCTGATGGCGTCAATGCTCTCGTCGAAGGTCAAGCCGGGTGGCCGGATCGCGCTGTCCGGCATTCTGGCTCGGCAAGCGGACGAAGTCGCGCAGGTCTACGCACGATGGATCGATATCAGCGTATGGCGCGAACACGAAGGTTGGGTATGTCTGTCGGGAACGCGCCGCGAAAGCCATTAGAATAAGGCGTATTGTCCAACCAACGGCCTTCCGGCTTATCGGCTCAATATGCTCCTGGCGACGCGTTGCCCCTTCTGTGAAACCGTCTTCCGCCTGCAAACGGAACAGCTCGCGCTACGCCGCGGGCTAGTCCGCTGCGGGCATTGCCACGAAGTATTCGACGCGTCGAGCAGCCTGTTCGACATCACAGAAGGCGGTGATTTCTCCTCCGCCAAACCGGTCGCCGCTGCCGCGGCGATCGAAGCACTGTCGGGCGTGCGTCCGAAAGGTCCGGACTTCAGCGCCGAAGCCTGGGATCCGTGGGCGCCGGCACCCGACGCCGCCATCGACAATCGTCTGCGGCACCATGCCGGCAATGTGCCGCTCTCGCCGGTCTCCACCGACGCAGGCGTCGCGGTCACGCCGCGCCACGCCGCGGAGCCCGAACTGCCGGCCGGCGCATTCACCGCGCCCATTCCACCCGACCACGAACCGATTCTGGCGGACGCGCCGCTCGACCCGTTCGCGTATGACGTCGATCCGCCCGTCGAAGAAGCGCCGCGCGTCTGGCATAAGACCGAGCGCGCGTCTGACGCGCCGCTCGAAGAGCCGGTCCTGGATGAATCGGCCACTTTGCATGGCATCCCTGACAATGAGCCGCGTTTCGGCGCGGCGGGCGTAGGTGCGGCCGGTGTAGGTGCGGCCGGCGCAGGCGCCGCAAGCTTCGGTGGTGCCAGCGCGGCCGCTACCGCCGGCCCGGTTCCGGCAAGCGGCGAGCCCTTCTCCGTCCAGCCGGTCAACGACGGCGCCGAGCCCTTCCCCGTCGTGCGTGAAACGCGCCCGGCCGAGCCGCGGCGCACGGGCTGGATTATCGTCGGTTCGGTGGTGGCGGGACTGTTGATCATTGCGCTGCTCGCGCAGCTCGCCTGGTGGCAGCGCGAAACGGTGATGGTGTACTTGCCGCGCTCCCAGACGCTCTACGCGAAGGCCTGCGCGACGCTCGGCTGCCTCGTCACGCCACCGCACGACATCGACGGCTTGCAGGTCGAACCTTCCGATCTTCGGCAGATCGACGGCCCGCACAAGCTCGAACTGAAGATGCCGCTGCGCAACCGCTTCAACATTGCGCTCGCCTATCCGGCCATCGAGCTCACCCTTTTGGACGACCAGAACAATGTCGCGGTACGCCGCGTGCTGTGGCCGCAAGACTACGTCCCGCCCGGCACGGCGATCGCGGCCGGCCTGCCCGCCCACACGACTCAGACCATGATCGTGCATCTCGACACGGGCAATGCGGTCGCTTCCAATTTCCGCGTACAGATTTTTTATCCGTAACGCATTCTTGCGTGCCCGGCACCGACCGGGTACGTCCACCGTCATTACTGACGAATTTTCGGAGCACAACAACATGAGTCAAGTCACGCTGGGTGGCAACCCGATTGAAGTAGCCGGCACGTTCCCGTCGGTCGGCCAGGCCGCTCCCGCTTTCTCGCTGGTCGGCAAGGATCTGAAGCCGGTGTCGCTGGCCGATTTCGCCGGCAAGCGCAAAGTGCTGAACATCGTCCCGAGCCTCGACACGCCGACCTGCGCCACCTCGACCCGCAAGTTCAACGAAGCCGCCGCCAAGCTGACCAACACGTCGGTGATCGTCGTGTCGGGCGATTTGCCGTTCGCCGCATCGCGCTTTTGCACGACCGAAGGCATTGAGAACGTCGTCACGGCATCCACGTTCCGTGGCCATGAGTTCGCGCAAGCCTACGGCGTCGACGTGACGAGCGGCCCGCTGACCGGCCTGACGGCTCGCGCCGTGGTGGTGATCGACGAGAACGACAAGGTCGTTCACGCTGAACT
Organism: Paraburkholderia sp. RL17-381-BIF-C; assembly: GCF_046026435.1. Classification (NCBI taxonomy): domain Bacteria; kingdom Pseudomonadati; phylum Pseudomonadota; class Betaproteobacteria; order Burkholderiales; family Burkholderiaceae; genus Paraburkholderia; species Paraburkholderia sp. RL17-381-BIF-C. Next base: position 12,928 of record NZ_JARESX010000061.1, read on the forward strand.
GGTCGGCGAAATCAAGAACGAACCGAACTACGACGCAGCACTCGCCGCGCTGAAGTAAACCCTTCGCGTACGAACTCCGGCGCCGCGCTTCATGCGCGGCGCTGTCGCATCGACGCTCCCTTTTCCTTTATCGTTTTTACAGGACGCTCGCCTTGGCTACGCTCATTTGCGGCTCGCTCGCCTACGACAACATCATGACTTTCGAAGGCCGCTTCCGGGAGCACATCCTACCGGAGCAGGTCCACATCCTGAATGTGAGCTTTCTCGTGCCGACCATGCGCCGCGAGTTCGGCGGCTGTGCGGGCAACATCGCCTACTCGCTGCATCTGCTCGGCGGCGACGCGCGCATCATGGGCACGCTGGGCTCGGTCGACGCGCAACTCTATATGGACCGGTTCAAGCAACTCGGCCTGTCGACGGAAAGCGTGCTCGTGGTGCCGGACACCTATTCCGCTCAGGCGATGATCACCACGGATCTGGAAAACAATCAGATCACCGCGTTCCACCCCGGCGCGATGATGCAGTCGCATCTGAACCGGGCCGATCAGGCCAGCGGCATCACGCTCGGTATCGTCGCACCCGACGGCTACGACGGCATGATCCAGCATTCGGAGCATCTGGCGGCCGCGGGCGTGCCGTTCATCTTCGATCCGGGCCAAGGTTTGCCGCTCTTCGACGGCGAGTCGCTGCGACGCATGATTGAACTCGCTACGTATGTAGCGGTCAATGACTACGAAGCCAAACTGGTCAGCAACAAAACGGGTTGGTCGATCGAAGAAATCGCCGGCAAGGTCGAGGCGCTGATCGTCACGCTCGGCGAGCAAGGCGCGCAGATCCATCACGCGGGCGGCGTCGAAGACATTCCGGCGGTCAAGGCACGGCAAGTGCTCGATCCCACAGGCTGCGGCGACGCATTCCGCGGCGGCCTGCTGTACGGCATCGAGAACAAGCTTGGCTGGGCCACCACCGGCCGTCTCGCGAGTCTGATGGGTGCGCTGAAGATCGAACACCAGGGCCCGCAAAACTACGCGCCCAGCCGGGCGGAGATCAACGAGCGGTTCAAGCAGGCGTTCGGATACGACCTGCCGTAATACCGAGAGCTATTGGAGTTTAGGGAATGAGAACAACGAGTCGCCTGATAGTGGCCGCCTTGATCGCCGGTTCGCTTGCCATGTCGGGCTGTGCGTACAACAGCAGTTCCGCGGACGTGTACACGGCGTCGCAGGCACAGCGGGAAGAAACGGTCCGCATGGGTACGGTCGACAGCGTGCGCGCGGTGAAGATCAGTTCGAACAACGGTCAGCCGAGCGGTATCGGCGCGATCGGCGGCGGCGCGCTGGGTGCGGTGGCCGGCAGCAGGATCGGCGGTGGCACCGGCGCGATCGTCACGGGCATCATCGGCGGTCTCGCGGGCGCGATAGCCGGCAACTCGATCGAGAACGGCGTGGCTGTGCACGATGGCCTCGAGATCACCGTGCGGCTCGACAACGGCGACATCCGTGCCATTACCCAAAGCGCCACGGGCGAGATCTTCCGCGCCGGCGAGCGCGTGCGGCTGCTCTCCAGCGGTGGCGTCACGCGCGTCACCCACTAGGTTTCCCCTCTCGCGCGGCGAGGCTTTACGCCGCCGCGGCGACCTCACACGCATGCCCTCCCCTGTGCATGCGTTTTTTTTCGCCTGCGGATTTTGAAGCGCTTCTCGTAGCCGGCGCCTTCACCGGGGCAAAAAAAATCCCGTCGCCAGAAACCCGGCAACGGGACCCTGACCGAGTAGCGCTTGGTCATGCTGCTGAAGCGCTACTCGATCATCGACACACGATACGACGTGCCGAAGTACTTCTACGGCTTACGGACGGCTGCCCGTCGGGAACGGCCATGCCGCTGCCGGGTTCAGCGCGGTCTTCACCGTCGCCGCCGGTGCGCTCGAGACAGAAGTCGCAGCGGGTGCAGGAGCCGCCTTCTTGGCGACAGCCTTCTTCGCAGGGGCAGCCTTCTTGGCAGGAGCAGCGGCCTTCTTCGCGGCAGCCTTCTTGGCAGGCGCAGCCTTTTTAGCGGCAGCCTTTTTCGCGGGCGCAGCCTTTTTCGCAGCAGCCTTTTTCGCAGGCGCAGCCTTCTTGGCAGCAGCCTTCTTAGCCGGTGCAGCCTTCTTCGCTGCAGCCTTCTTGGCCGGTGCTGCTTTCTTTGCTGCAACCTTCTTCACTGCGGCTTTCTTAGCCGGCGCTGCCTTCTTGGCCGGCGCCTTCTTCGCTGCAACCTTCTTAGCCGCAACCTTCTTCACAGCGACTTTCTTGGCGGCGACCTTCTTGGCCGGCGCAGCTTTCTTCGCTGCAACCTTCTTAGCCGGTGCTGCCTTCTTCGCTGCAACCTTCTTCACTGCGACTTTCTTTGCAGCGACTTTCTTTGCCGGTGCGGCCTTCTTAGCCGGAGCAGCCTTCTTTGCTGCGGGCTTCTTAGCAGCCGCTTTCTTGATAGTTGCCATCATTTTCTCCTTCAGGTTTTCAGATGAGAGTCAGTTCAAACTACACCCTTCGTCAAAACCCGCTTCCCGCGGACGCTTCTCAGGGCGCGCGCTACGAAGCGGGCTATTCATCGGCGTACGCAGGTGCTGCGCGCTTACGCTAATGAATGCGGTAAGGCGCGCCGTGCCACAAGGCACCGCGCGCCAGATCTGATCGGCGTTGATACTCAACGCCGGCAATTGCTTGATCGAGCCGCCGGCGATCGCGCCAGCGGCTTTTTCCGGGGGGAAGTTTGCCCATCCCACTGAAGGGTTCGCAAAGTGCCTGTCATAGTTGTGGGCCGCGAAGGCACGCGGCGCACCGGGCATGCTTTGCATCAGGCGGTTCTGCTCCTAGCCAAAATTGCCGCGGCCCAAGCCAACGGCATCCCCATCAAAGAATGCATCTGCAGCACGAACCCGGATCACTCCCAGGTCAGCGCGCCGCCAGTCTGATATTCGATCACTCGCGTCTCGAAGAAGTTGCGTTCCTTCTTCAGGTCGATCATCTCGCTCATCCACGGGAACGGGTTTTCCTCGTTCGGGTACAGCGGATCGAGACCGATCTGCTGGCAACGGCGGTTGCAGATGAAGCGCAGGTAGCTCTTGAACATCGACGCATTGAGGCCAAGCACCCCGCGCGGCATCGTGTCTTCCGCGTAACGATATTCGAGTTCGACTGCCTGCTGGAAGATCTCGCGGATTTCCGCGCGGAATTCAGCCGTCCAGAGTTGCGGGTTTTCGAGTTTGATCTGGTTGATCAGGTCGATGCCGAAGTTGCAGTGCATCGACTCGTCGCGCAGGATGTACTGGTACTGTTCCGCCGCGCCGGTCATCTTGTTCTGGCGACCCAGCGCCAGGATCTGGGTAAAGCCGACGTAGAAGAACAGGCCTTCCATCACACAGGCGAACACGATCAGCGAGCGCAGCAGCGTCTGGTCTGCCTCGAGCGTGCCGGTCTTGAAGGCCGGATCGGTCAGCACGTGGATGTACGGAATCAGGAATTCGTCTTTCGCGCGGATCGAGGAGACCTCGTGATACGCGTTGAAGATTTCGCCTTCGTCGAGGCCCAGCGATTCGACGATGTACTGGTAGGCGTGCGTGTGGATCGCCTCTTCGAACGCCTGGCGCAGCAGGAACTGGCGGCATTCGGGCGCCGTGATGTGGCGGTAGGTGCCCAGCACGATATTGTTGGCGGCGAGGGAATCGGCCGTCACGAAGAAGCCCAGGTTGCGCTTGACGATGCGGCGCTCGTCTTCGGTCAGACCGTTCGGGTCTTTCCAGAGGGCGATGTCGCGCGACATGTTCACTTCTTGCGGCATCCAGTGGTTGGCACAACCAGCCAGATACTTTTCCCAAGCCCACTTGTATTTGAACGGCACCAACTGATTGACGTCGGTCTGGCCGTTGATGATGCGCTTGTCGGCGACGTTGACTCGCGCTTCCGAAACGGCAGCCGTTCCGGTAGCAGCATGAGCGACGGGAGCGACAGCAATGTCGTTCGCGAATACGTCTTGAGCCGAGGGAGCATGAGGAGCGGAACGCGTTCCGACTTGCGAACCGACAGCCGATCCCGCAGCGTTGCGCAACACATTCTGTTGCGTAGCGCTCGAGGGAGTTACGGCAGTGATCTCGTCATCCCAGTTGAGCATAAATGTCACCATCAATTTAGAACGGTTTGTACCATCTTTTCACGAGCGATAAAAGAGTTCGCTGATGAAAAATCCTGTTTTCGATTCGCGTTGCTACGTTCATACAACACTTTGTTCAACAGAGTGTGTGCGTCACCTCATGTGAAGCGTGTTGAACGAGTGTCGTCGAGGTGCTTCGCGAGCTCGAAGAGCAACGTGTCGATGCGACGTTTCGCTGCTCTATCTATCTGTATTGCGGAGCGTGCTTGTAGCGTCTTGCGATTGCTGGCTGCTCACTTGCGTGGCTCGTCGCGTTACTCGTCGCGGTGATCCGCGCTTGCCCTGCGTGTGCTTCGCATGTGCCTCGCATCTGCTGCTTCGTCAGTGCTGGCGAGGTGAAGTTCAATGCCATGTCGAGCGATGCATCGGGCCGGCTGCGTTGATCGACCCATCGATCGAAGCGTTTGCTGCGCGCACTGTGTCGCGCGCTTCGTCTGGTGCTGCCGACTGCTGACTGCCGATTGACCGCGTCACGATGGCCGGGTCACGATGACCGCGTCACGGCTTCAGTGACCTGCGCTGCTTCGCTGCGTTGCGATGAGCGGCGCGCTTCCTGTTTCACTCGCTGCGCCGCTCATCTACTTCACTTCCACTTCACTTCTACTTCTCTTCCATCTGCTTCGCTGCTCGCTGCATGCGGGTCATTACCTACTACCCGTCAGCAAGCAGCGATCCTGCTGCTTGCCCGCTACTTACTGACAAGCTTCGCACTCGTCGAAGCCAGGGTCGCCCGGACGCATCATGCACACCGGACCATCCGCTTCCGGCGCTGCTTCAACCGCGACTGCTGGCGTGGCCGCTGCAGCCTGAAAGCCACCTGCGGCACCGCCAGCCGCGCCGTTGTTCGCACCGAAACCACCTGCCGCGCCGCCCGCTGCACCACCCGAACCTTCGCCGCCGCCCGAACTCACCGCGTTCAGCGCGCCGTGCGCCACCGTCGACTTCTCGACGTGGGTCGCCGCCATCGTGCGGAGGTAGTAGGTCGTCTTCAGGCCACGCACCCAGGCGAGCTTGTAGATCTCGTCGAGCTTCTTACCCGACGCGCCGCCCATGTAGATGTTCAGCGACTGCGCCTGGTCGATCCACTTCTGACGACGCGACGCTGCTTCGACCAGCCACTTCGGATCGACTTCGAACGCGGTGGCGTAGATCGCGCGCAGGTCGGCCGGAATACGGTCGATGCGCGAGAGCGTGCCGTCAAAGTACTTCAGGTCGGCGACCATCACTTCGTCCCACAGACCGCGCGCCTTCAGGTCGCGCACCAGGTAGTCGTTGACCACCGTGAATTCGCCCGACAGATTCGACTTCACATACAGGTTCTGGAAGGTCGGTTCGATGCAGGCCGACACGCCGATGATGTTCGAGATCGTCGCCGTCGGCGCGATCGCGACGCAGTTCGAGTTGCGCATGCCGTACTGGGCGATGCGCGAACGCAGTTCGGTCCAGTCCATCGACTCGCTCGAATCGACTTCGACATAACCGCCGCGCGCTTGCTCCAGCAGCTTCACCGAGTCTTGCGGGAGGATGCCGCGATCCCACAGCGAGCCACGGTAGCTCGAGTAACGGCCACGTTCCTGCGCCAGTTCCGTCGACGCGTAGTAAGCGTAGTAGCAAACCGCTTCCATCGACGTGTCCGCGAACTTGACCGCTTCTTCCGACGCGTACGGCGTGCGCAGCAGATGCAGGCAGTCCTGGAAGCCCATGATGCCCATGCCGACCGGACGGTGCTTCAGGTTCGAGTTACGTGCCTTGGCGACCGCGTAGTAGTTGATGTCGATCACGTTGTCGAGCATGCGCATCGCCACGCTGACGGTGCGCTTGAGCTTGTCGTGGTCGAGCACGAGCGTGCCGTCGGCCTGTTCCTTCAGGTGGGCGACGAGGTTCACGGAGCCCAGGTTGCAGACGGCGATTTCGGCGTCGCTGGTGTTGAGCGTGATTTCCGTGCACAGGTTCGACGAGTGGACGACGCCGACGTGCTGTTGCGGCGAGCGCACATTGCACGGATCCTTGAACGTGATCCACGGGTGGCCGGTTTCGAACAGCATGCCCAGCATCTTGCGCCACAGTTGCGCCGCCGGGATCTTCTTGAACAGCTTGATCTCGCCGCGCGCGACCTTGTCTTCGTAAGCCGTGTAAGCCGTTTCGAACTCGGCGCCGAACTTGTCGTGCAGGTCCGGGCAGGTGGACGGCGAGAACAGCGTCCAGTCGCCGCCTTCCATCACGCGCTTCATGAACAGGTCGGGAATCCAGTTCGCCGTGTTCATGTCGTGCGTGCGACGACGGTCGTCGCCGGTGTTCTTGCGCAGCTCGAGGAATTCCTCGATGTCCAGGTGCCACGTTTCCAGGTACGCGCACACCGCGCCCTTGCGCTTGCCGCCCTGGTTCACGGCGACTGCCGTGTCGTTGACCACCTTCAGGAACGGCACGACGCCTTGCGACTTGCCGTTGGTGCCCTTGATGTGCGAACCCAAAGCACGCACGCGCGTCCAGTCGTTGCCCAGACCGCCGGCGAACTTCGACAGCAGCGCGTTTTCCTTCAGTGCTTCGTAGATGCCGTCGAGGTCGTCGTCGACCGTGGTCAGGTAGCACGACGACAGTTGCGAGCGGCGGGTGCCCGAGTTGAACAGCGTGGGCGTGGACGACATGAAGTCGAAGCTCGACAGCACGTTGTAAAACTCGATCGCGCGCGCTTCACGGTCGATCTCGTTGAGCGACAGACCCATCGCGACACGCATAAAGAATGCCTGCGGCATTTCGATGCGCACACCGTCGTGATGCAGGAAGTAGCGGTCGTACAGCGTTTGCAGACCGAGGTAGCCGAATTGCAGGTCGCGGTTGTTGTCGAGTGCTGCGCCGAGGCGCTTCAGGTCGAACTGCAGCAGCTTGTCGTCGAGCAGCTCGGCTTGCACGCCGCGCTTGATGAACTGCGGGAAATATTCGGCGTAACGCTCACCCATTTCCGTTTGCGTGACTTCCTCTTCGAGGATCTCGCGGCGAATGGTGTGCAGCAGGATGCGGGCGGTGACCTGGCTGTAAGCCGGGTCCTTTTCGATCATGGTACGGGCAGCCAGGATGGCCGAGTCGTAGACCTGGCTCATCGGCACGCCGTCGTACAGATTCTTGACCGTTTCCGCGATGATCGGATCGGCGCTCACGGCGTCGCCCAGGTTCGAGCAAGCCAGTTCGATGACACCGCGCAGCGCAGCCAGATCGAGCGGACGCGTCACGCCGTTGTCCGTGACGTTCAGGCCCGGCGCGCTGGCGGCCACCTGGTCGTCATGGCCGCGAGCCTGCGTGCGTTTCTCGCGATACAGCACGTACGCACGTGCGACGTTGTGTTCGCCGCCGCGCATCAGCGCGAGTTCGACCTGATCCTGAATGTCTTCGATATGGAACGTGCCGCCGTTCGGGCGGCTGCGCACGAGTGCGCGCACCACGTTCTGCGTGAGTTGTTCGACCAGCTCGCGCACACGCGCCGACGCGGCGCCTTGACCACCGTTGACGGCCAGAAATGCCTTCGTCACGGCGATGGCGATTTTCGACGGTTCGAACGACACGACGCTGCCGTTACGACGGATCACCTTGTAGTCGGCGAAGGTCGCTTGCGGCGCGAGCGCTTGTGCGCCTTGTGCCTGGCCGAAGGCCTGGCCAGTCGGTGAGCCCTCATACCGGGTCGTCACGTTGTCGGTGGTTTGCATGTGCAAAGCTCCTGGTCCTGGAAATGTTGCGGGAAGATCCGCGGATTAAAACGAACGCTGCGCCGCCGCGTGCGCAAGCGATGGGGTGCAGGAAAAAGGCCGGCTAAGCCGGGTGGCGGGATGCGACAGCGATGAAGCCTGATTCGAATTGATAACGGTCTTCGTCGTGTGTGTCGCGATCACTGGCTGAGCCCTTTTCCTGAATGTTTTCTGGATGCCGCCGGTGGTCAATCCGGCCGCGCCACAGGAATTTTTTTCGCTGCCTGGAATGCTTGCGGCGCCATGCTCGGGAGCGGGGCGCCGCTGACTTATACACTCGGTTATGCACTCAGTTATTCACACGGTTATGCACAGCTGAACACAAGATGTAGTGCAGAACCGAATTTCTGGCACCAAGTATAGTGGAGATTCGAGACAGGTCAAATCGTTTTATTTGCTTTCGAAGTCTTGACTTTTGGATAGCGCAACGCGAACAAGGCGCGCAGCCGACTCCCCGGAGAACAAGGCAGCGCCTTGCTCTCGTCGCATCACGCGAAGTCACGCGAAGAGTTGCGAAAGGGTCGTTACGGCGTTTTGGAAAACTTGAGATAGGGGAAATACTGAGCACTGAGCGAGGTGTCGCGCTGCAGACGCAGCCACTCGAAATGCGGCCCTGGATCGGTCTTGCGACCGGGAGCGATATCCGAGTGACCGGCGAGCGCCTCGACCGGATAGCGCGCCTTGAGCGCGTTCACAAGCGCGCCGAGCGTGCGGTATTGCGCCGCTTCGAAAGGCGTGGTGTCACTGCCTTCCAACTCGATACCGATCGAGAAATCATTGCAACGCTCGCGGCCGAAAAAATTCGACGGACCGGCGTGCCACGCGCGCTCGTTGCATGACACGAACTGCTCGAGCGCGCCGTCGCGATGAATCACGAAATGCGCCGACACCCGCACGCCGCGCAGGTGCGAGTCGTAGTACGGGTGAGCGTCGCAATCGAGCGTGTTGAGGAACAGTTCGGCAATCGCGGTGCCACCGAACTCGTTGGGCGGCAGGCTGATGTTGTGGACGACGATCAGCGTCGGCACGGCCCCTTCAGGTCGTGCTTCGAAATTCGGCGATGGCAGTTTGCGTGCGGCAGCGACCCAACCGTCGGCATCGACGGTGAACTCGACGCTCATCGAGCGTCGCGGCCCGTAGGTCGTGCGCCGTGACGCTGCGCGTGCGCGGCGCTGCAGAACGGCTGCCCCGCCACCACCACGGAATCGCTTTTCGGCGCGTGCACGCCGCATTCGACGCAACGGATCATCGGCTCGGCGAGTTGCGCCGGCGCGGGAGCGGACGCGCGCGCGCCGCCGTTCGAACCGTTCGGGCCTTTCGCACCCGCGGCGCCACTGGCGCCGGTACCGCTGCGTTGAGACGCCTGCGCGTCATGACGACGTAGCGCCTTCACCAGCCACTGGCCGACAATGAACAACAGGATCAACAGAAATATTTGTCGCATGGGACACGCTCACACTACAGCACGGTGCAACAGCACCTCGAAAACAAAACGGCTGCCGACGTACGCCAGCAACAGCGCGACGAACGACGCCAGCACCCAGCGCAATGCCGCACGGCCGCGCCAGCCGGAAACCTTGCGCGCGGTCAGCAGCGCGCCGAACATCACCCAGGAAAGAATCGCGAACACGGTCTTGTGATCGAGTTGCAACGCACGGTCGACCAGTTGCTCGCTGAACAGAATGCCTGACACGAGCGTGAGCGTCAGCAGGACAAAACCCGCGCCGATCAGCCGGAACAGCAGTTTCTCCAGCGTGAGGAGCGGCGGCAGCGTATCGAGCCAGCTCGATAGCCAGCCGTTGCCCGCCGCGGCCGTATGCCGCTGCGCAACGCCACCGCGCATGGCATGCAGACGCCGCTCGACCAGCAGCATCAGAACAGCGTGCAGCGCCGCGATCGCGAACAGGCCATACGCAATATTGGCGATCAGAAAATGCAGCTTGAACATCGGCGCGGCGGAATACGGCAGCACGCGCACGCCGTTGAACGCCAGCGGCAACAAGGAAGCGATGCAGGCGAGCGGCAAGACCAGCAGGCGCAGACCGTCTAGCGGAAAGAAAAAACTCTCGATCCAGTAGATGCCGGCGCCGAGCCAGAACATGGCCGACAGCGCGAACGCGAAACCGAACACCATCGCGTTCTGAGGAAAGATGGTGGTATGCAGCAGTACGCCGTGAGCGAGCAGCGCCACGAACAGCAGCGCGCGGCCCGAGCCGCTCATGCCCGAAGCGGCCGGCGGTGCCGGCAGAGGCGCCGCGGCGGCCGGCACCGCCGGCACGCTTTCGAGCATGGGGCGCACGGCGGCGTGCCGGTGCGAGCGCCAGCCGGCCACGGCTAAACCGCCGTAGAGGAGCGCAGTGAGGGCATACAGTACAATATCCATATTCGAAGTTTACACTAGGCCCCTACTCCGCGACGTCTTCCGCTTCGCGCGCTGCCCGGGCCGCACTGTTCATCGCTCCCCATGCTCGACAATCTGACTCAACGGATGGCGCGCGTCGTCAAGACGCTGCGCGGCGAAGCCCGGCTCACCGAGGCGAACACCCAGGAAATGCTGCGCGAGGTGCGTCTTGCGCTGCTCGAGGCCGACGTGGCGCTGCCCGTCGTGCGCGAGTTCATCGCCAAGGTGAAGGAAAAGGCGCTCGGCGAGGAAGTCATCAGCAGCCTGTCGCCCGGCCAGGCGCTGGTTGGCGTGGTGCAGCGCGAGCTGACCGCGATAATCGGCGGCGACTACGAAGGCAAGGCAGTCGAACTCAACCTCGCTGTCACGCCGCCGGCCGTCATCCTGATGGCGGGCCTGCAAGGCGCCGGTAAGACGACCACCGTCGGCAAGCTCGCCAAGCTGCTGCGCGAGAAGTACAAGAAGAAAGTACTGACCGTGTCGTGCGACGTTTACCGCCCTGCCGCTATCGCGCAGCTGAAGACGGTGACCGAGCAGGTCGGCGCGGATTTCTTCCCGTCCGAGCCGGATCAGAAGCCGGTCGACATCGCGCGCGCCGCCGTGGACTGGGCCAAGCGCCACTATCACGACGTGCTGCTGGTCGACACGGCCGGCCGTCTCGGTATCGACGAAGCGATGATGAAGGAAATCACCGCGCTGCACACCGAGCTGAAGCCGGCGGAAACGCTGTTCGTAGTCGACGCGATGCTCGGCCAGGACGCGGTGAACACCGCCAAGGCCTTTAGCGACGCGCTGCCGCTCACCGGCGTGGTCCTCACCAAGCTCGACGGCGACTCGCGCGGTGGCGCGGCGCTCTCGGTGCGTCACGTCACGGGCAAGCCGATCAAGTTCGTCGGCGTCGCGGAAAAGCTCGACGGCCTCGAAGTCTTCTACCCGGACCGCATGGCGAACCGGATTCTCGGCATGGGCGACATTCTCGCCCTCGTCGAAGAAGCACAACGCGGCGTGGACGTGCAGGCCGCGCAGAAGCTCGCCGACAAGGTCAAGAAAGGCGGCGACTTCGATCTGAACGATTTCCGCGCGCAACTCACGCAAATGAAGGGCATGGGCGGCCTGTCGTCGCTGATGGACAAATTGCCCGCGCAATTCCAGCAGGCGGCCGCCGGCGCCGACATGGGCCAGGCCGAAAAGCAGATGCGTCGCATGGAAGGCATCATCAATTCCATGACGCCGCTGGAGCGCGCGAAGCCCGATCTGATCAAGGCCACGCGCAAACGCCGCATTGCCGCGGGCGCGGGCGTGCAGGTGCAGGAAGTCAACCGCATGCTGAATCAGTACGACCAGATGCGCACCATGATGAAAAAGCTCAAGGGCGGCAATCTGCAAAAGATGATGCGCGGGATGAAGGGCATGTTGCCCGGCATGCGCTAAGCTTTAGCAAGACGGCGGCGCGCGGCTGACTTCAGCTTGTGCGGGTTTGCTCTGTACCGCGCGCCGCCGATCTCACTCACACTATGTATACAGTTACCGCCCGTCAGACGTCATGAACCGCGAAGAAGCCCTCCACATTTTTAGCCACTCCGAAGAAATCGTTTCGGCCGAAGACGTCAACGCGTCGATCAGCGGTATGGCGGCCGCCATCCGCGACGAGATGAGCGAGGACTTTCCGCTCGTGCTGTCGGTCATGGGCGGCGCGGCGGTGTTCACCGGCATGCTGTTGCCGCACCTCGATTTCCCGCTCGAGTTCGACTACATCCATCTGACCCGTTACCGCAACACCACCAAAGGCGGCAACGAGATGCAATGGCGCGTGGCGCCGGCGGAGTCGGTGAAGGATCGCGTCGTGCTGGTACTCGACGATATTCTCGACGAAGGCGAGACGATGGCCGCGATCCGCGACCGTATCCTCGCCATGGGCGCGAAGCGCTTCCTGAGCGCGGTGCTGTGCGAGAAGATCATTCCGAAGGCCAAGCCGCTGCGCCCGGATTATTGCGGGTTCGAAGTGCCTGACCGTTATGTGTTCGGTTGCGGGATGGATGCGAAGGGTTACTGGCGTAACCTGCCCACGATTCGTGCGCTGACAGAAGGCGCGTAAGTTGCCTGATTTTCTCGCCGCCGCGAGGTGTATCGCGGCGTGACGAGGAGACGAAGAAGCGGCCCTCACGGGGCCGCTTTTTTTTCATGGGAGATCGCGGGGCTTTGCGCTGCGCTGTCCGCGTTGTGTTGCGCCAAGAGTTGCGACGCGCGGATCACCTCGCGCGACAGCGAGCGCCTTTCACAGTTGATGCACGAATGACCGGATACCTCCGAGCATCATCTCAACTGAAATCGCCACCAGCACGAGGCCCATCAAGCGTTCGAAGGCCATCATGGCACGCTCGCCGAGCCACGCCTGAATGCGCTCCGCCAGCATTAGCACGATCGCGCAGACGACCATCGTGACGGTTAGCGCGCCAATCCACTCGAACATCTTGCCGGGCGCCTGAGATGTCAGCAGCATCACGGTGGCAAGCGCCGACGGTCCCGCGAGCGCCGGAATGGCGAGCGGCACGATCAGCGGCTCTCCGCCACGCGTGTCGCCGCCGAATGGACCATCCGGATGCGGAAACACCATTCTGAGCGCAATGAGGAACAGCACGATCCCGCCACCGATACGCAGCGACTGGTCGGTCAGGCTCATCATGCGCAGAAAGCCGTCGCCGACCACCATGAAGATCAGCAGGATCGCAAAGGCGATCGCCACCTCGCGGAGAATGACGATCGTGCGCCGCTTCGGCGACACCCCGCGCAGACAACTGATAAAGAGCGGAATGTTGCCGAGCGGATCCGTGATCAGAATCAGCAGGATGGTCGCGGACAGGAAGGTGTACTCCACCGTCCGCTCCGCTTAGCTCGCCAACGCTGCGCGAACCTTCGCGATCACCGCTTGCGCGGCCTCTTCGACCGGCAGCAGCGTCGCCTCGGCGTCGCGGCGGCCCTGGTATTCGAGCTTGCCGTCCTTGAGGCCACGGTCGCCGATCACGAGACGATGCGGCACGCCGATCAGCTCCCAGTCCGCAAACATCACGCCGGGGCGCTCCCCACGGTCGTCGAGAATCACGTCGATGCCCGCTTCGACCAGCGTTGCGTACAGCTTGTCGGCCGCTTCGCGCACGGCTTCGCTGCGGTCATACCCCATCGGGCACAGCACGACTTCGAACGGCGCGATCGATTCCGGCCAGATGATGCCCTTGTCGTCGAAATTCTGTTCGATCGCCGCGCCCAGAATACGCGTGATACCGATGCCGTAGCAGCCCATTTCCATCGGCCGCGGCTTGCCGGTTTCGTCGAGGCACGTTGCGTTCATGGCTTCGGAATACTTGGTGCCGAGCTGGAACACGTGGCCCACTTCAATTCCGCGGCAGATGTCGATCACGCCCTTGCCGTCCGGCGACGGGTCGCCCTTTTTCACGTTGCGAATGTCGGCGACGACCGGTTCCGGCAGATCGCGGCCCCAGTTCACACCGGTGGTGTGGTAATCCACCTCGTTCGAGCCGACCACGAAGTCGCTCATGTTCGCGACCGTGCGATCCGCCACGACCTTCACCGGCTTCTTCGTGTTGATAGGACCGAGGTAACCCGGCGGCGTGCCAAACGTTTCGATGATCTCAGCCTCGGTCGCCATGCGGAAGTCGGCCAGACCCGGCAGCTTGCTCGCCTTGATCTCGTTCAGATCGTGGTCGCCGCGCAGCATCAACAACCAGATGGTCGGCTCGGAGCCGTCGTTTTCAGTGGCGAGGATGATCGACTTGATCGTGCGCTCGAGCGGAATGTTCAGCAACTCGGCCACCGCTTCGCACTTCGCCTTGCCCGGCGTGGCGGTCTTCTTCAGCTCCTCGGCCGGCGCCGCGCGTTCCGCGTAGAGCGGCAGCGCTTCAGCCGCCTCGACGTTCGCGGCGAATTCGGAGGTCGGGCAATAGGCGATCGCGTCTTCACCCGTCTCGGCGATCACGTGAAATTCGTGCGAACCGCTGCCGCCGATCGATCCGTTGTCCGCCGCCACCGCGCGGAAGTCGAGGCCGAGGCGCGTGAAGATGCGCACGTACGCGTCGTACATCTTGCGATACGACTCGCGCAGACCTTCGATGTCCTTGTCGAACGAGTACGCGTCTTTCATGATGAACTCACGGCCGCGCATCACGCCGAAACGCGGACGGATCTCGTCGCGGAACTTTGTCTGGACCTGATAGAAGTTCACCGGCAACTGGCGATAGCTCTTGATCTGATTGCGCGCGATGTCCGTGACCACTTCCTCGTGGGTCGGCCCCAGCACGAAGTCGCCTTGCCTGCGATCCTTGAAGCGCAGCAGCTCGGGACCGTATTTTTCCCAGCGGCCCGATTCCTGCCACAGCTCGGCCGGCTGCACCGACGGCATCAACAACTCGATCGCGCCTGCCCGATTCATTTCTTCGCGCACAATGGCTTCCACCTTGCGGATCGAGCGCAGGCCGACCGGCAGGTAGTTATAGATACCGCCGGCGACACGCCGGATCATGCCGGCGCGCACCATGAGCTTGTGGCTGACGATCTCTGCGTCGGCGGGAGCTTCTTTCAGGGTACCGATAAAGAAACGGGAAGCTTTCATTCAGATTTTCCAAAAGCGGCGGCTCCGGAGGGACCGCCCGAAAGGTGAAAACGGTGGGGGAATCGGCACAGACCCGGCTCAGAGCCGGCACGGTTCGCCTGACATCGGCACACGCGCTACCCGAGCGCGATGCCGAAGCCGCCGCGCAAAGCCTTTGCACAAGGGATAAGGCACGGAAAGACTGTCAGGCTACCGCAAACGCGGGCCTTTTGCGGCGAATCGTTCCATTCTGGTGCGAATCGGTGCGTCGGGTCCGTTATCTGTTTATAATCAAAGCAATTTTAAAGGATTCGAAGGTGGTTGTATGCTGGATCGTGAAGGCTTTCGCCCGAACGTCGGCATCATCCTCTTGAACGCGCACAACGAGGTGTTTTGGGGCAAACGGCTCCGTGAACATTCCTGGCAGTTTCCGCAAGGGGGCATCAAGTACGGAGAGACCCCCGTGCAAGCGATGTATCGGGAGTTACACGAAGAAACCGGGCTGCTTCCTGAGCACGTCAAGGTGATCGGTCGCACGCGCGACTGGTTGCGTTACGAGGTGCCTGACAAGTTCATCAAGCGCGAAGTACGCGGTCATTACCGCGGCCAGAAACAAATCTGGTTTTTGCTCCGGATGGTTGGACGCGACTGCGACATCTGCTTGCGCGCCACCGACCACCCTGAGTTCGATGCATGGCGCTGGAACGAGTACTGGGTGCCGCTCGACTGTGTGATCGAGTTCAAGCGGGATGTATATCAGTTGGCGCTGACGGAGCTATCCCGTTTCATGCGCCGGGCTGCGCCGCGTGCGGAAAAACCTGGCGGGCACCATGGGCCGCGTTATCCCCGGATAGCGTCGTCAATGGAAAGTCCGCCGGATTCCACGGTAATGACGGTGACTTCTGTGACCACCGTCAGTATCGAAACATCGGTTCACGTAGCGATCGCGTCCGATTGCGGTCCGGGTTCCGGGGCAACGGCGGAAGTAGGCGCTGCGCCGGAACACGAAGACGAATCGGCAGGCGAAACGGCCGGCTCGTTGTTCCGCCCGGGCGTGCGCAATTAACAACTCTGTGCGGCTGTCCACGCCGCCTCTCCCTGGCGCGGCTCGTCGAGCCGCGCCAGTGCTTCGAGGAAATCATATTGAAAGCACTTGCTCTCGTCGTGGCGTGCGTCGCCACCGGCGCCCTGCTGGCTGGCTGTTCGAGCGCCGGCAAACCTACCAATAAAGACGACAGCGCGTTCACGTATTTGCTGGACCGCCAAGGCAACTGGGTAGAGAACAAGGTGGACACGCTCCCCCCGCTGCCGCAAGACTCGAATCTGCTGCCTTTCGAAGTCTCCGGCAATACGCCGTTGCAGTTCGCGGTCGACCGGAATTCGCTCAGCGTCGGAACGGACGGAGTGGTTCGCTTTACCGTCGTCGTGGCAAGCCCGAGCGGCGCTCGTAACGTAATCTACGAAGGGATTCGCTGCGACACGTATGAGTGGCGCCAGTATGCGGGCCTGAATTCGGATCACGACGGCTGGGACACGACGGTCGCGAACGATTTCACGCGCATCGAGAACGGCGCGCTGAACGCCTATCAGGCGGCGCTGTATCAGGATTATCTGTGCGCGAACAAGATGCCGATGGGGAATGCGAAGTCGATTCTGGAGAACATCCGGTACAAGCGTACGGCGAGTTCGTTGATTCACTGAGGCGCTTTGCTGAGCGCGCTTTGAATTTGAGCGCGCTTAAGTCGTAGACAAGAACAAGCCGCTCCAGCTTCCGCTGGAACGGCTTTTTTGTTTGCCGTGCTTGTGTGTGCGCCCTGCGCCGGTTACTAACTTAGACCAGCACCAGGTTGTCGCGATGAATTAGCTCCGGCTCCAGCATATAGCCGAGCACCGACTCGATTTCGCCACTCGGACGACGTTGAATCAGCTTGGTTTCAGCGCTGCTGTAGTTCGTCAGGCCACGCGCGACTTCACGCCCCGCAGCGCTCAGACAAGCAATCACCTCACCGCGCGCAAACGCGCCCTGAACGCCGACGATACCAATGGGCAGCAGGCTCTTGCCGCCTTCGGTCAGTTTTTCGACCGCGCCGTCGTCGATCACGACATGGCCGCGCACTTGCAGGTGATCCGCCATCCATTGCTTGCGCGCCGCCATCCGTGCGGTGCGCGCGATCAACTGCGTGCCGATCGCCTCGCCTGAGGCCAGCCGTGACAGCACGTCCGCTTCGCGCCCGCTTGCGATGACGGTATTTGCGCCACTGTGGGCCGCGCGCTTGGCGGCGAGAATCTTGGTCAGCATGCCGCCGCGCCCCAGACTCGAGCCCGCGCCGCCCGCCATTGCTTCGAGTTCCGGCGCGCCGGCATCGGCCTGCTGGACGAGCGTGGCGGCCGGATCCTTGCGCGGGTCGGCGGTGAACAGCCCTTGCTGATCGGTGAGGATGACGAGCGCATCGCCCTCGATCAGGTTCGCGACGAGCGCGCCTAACGTGTCGTTGTCGCCGAATTTGATTTCGTCGGTGACGACCGTGTCGTTCTCGTTGATGATCGGCACCACACCCAATCGCAGAAGCGTGAGCAGCGTGGAGCGTGCGTTCAGATAGCGTTCGCGGTCGGCCAGGTCGGCGTGAGTCAGCAGAATCTGCGCGGTCTGGATGGAATGCTCGGCAAAGCGGCTTTCGTAGACCTGCGCGAGGCCCATCTGCCCGACGGCCGCGGCCGCTTGCAGTTCGTCGATCTCGCGCGGCCTTTTGGTCCAGCCGAGCCGTTGCATTCCTTCGGCGATGGCACCCGAACTGACGAGCACCACTTCCTTGCCTTGCGCGCGCAGGGCGGCAATCTGTGCGGCCCAGCGGCCGATAGCAGCATGATCGAGGCCGCGCCCGTCATTCGTGACGAGGCTCGAACCGACTTTCACTACCAATCGCCGTGAATCTGCGATGACGGAACGCATTGTGCGCGGTCTCCAAGATGACGCGTGATGCAGACCGGCAGCCCGTTCGGGCGCCGGCGCTCGAGCTTCTTATTCCTGCGGGTCGATGCTGGCGTCGTCCGCCGCGGCCGGGGCTTCCGGCTTGTCGCGGAAACGTACGTCGGCGGCGAGATCTTCGGCTTCAGCCGCGCGCTGCGCGTCCGAATGCGCGGCGATGTGGTCGAACACCGCATAGCAAAGGTTTTCACAACCCTGCCCGGTCAACGCCGAGATTTCGAACACCGGACCGTCCCAACCGAAGCCTTCGAGGAATGCCGACACACGCGCTTCGCGCTCGTCTTCCGGCACCATATCCAGCTTGTTCAATACCAGCCAGCGCGGCTTTTCATACAGCAACTCGTCGTACTTGCGCAGTTCGTTGACGATCGCCTTGGCTTCCGCGACCGGATCGACCGATTCGTCGAACGGTGCGAGGTCGACGATGTGCAGCAACAAGCCCGTGCGCTGCAAGTGACGCAGGAACTGATGGCCAAGGCCCGCGCCTTCCGCCGCGCCTTCGATCAAGCCAGGAATGTCCGCAATAACGAAGCTGCGGCTCGGTCCGACACGCACCACGCCGAGATTCGGCGCGAGCGTCGTGAACGGATAATCGGCGATCTTCGGCCTTGCGTTCGACACCGACGAGATAAAAGTCGACTTGCCGGCGTTCGGCATGCCGAGCAGACCGACGTCCGCCAGCACCTTCAATTCGAGGCGCACCATTCGGCGTTCGCCCGGCTTGCCGTCTGTCTTCTGACGCGGCGCGCGGTTCGTGCTGGACTTGAAATGCAGGTTGCCGAGACCGCCCGCGCCGCCCTGAGCAATCTGCACGCTCTGGTTGTGCTCGGTCAGATCGGCGATCAACTCGCCGGTCTCCATGTCGGTGATCGTGGTGCCGACCGGCATGCGCAGCGTAATGTCGTCGCCGCCCTTGCCGTAGCAGTCCGCGCCGCGGCCGTTTTCGCCGTTGCGCGCCAGGTGTTTCTTCGCGTAGCGATAGTCGATCAGCGTGTTGATGTTGCGGTCCGCGACCGCGATCACGCTGCCGCCCCGCCCGCCGTCGCCGCCATCCGGGCCGCCGAACGGAACGAATTTCTCGCGGCGCATCGACGCGCTGCCATCCCCTCCGTCGCCGGCGATGACTTCAATCCTCGCTTCGTCAATGAACTTCATGCGTAACTCCGTCCCGTGGTGTGCTGCCAGATAGTGCTGCTAAATTTGGTTGCTACTGGATGATGCTATTTTGCCGCGCCCGCCGGGCGCTGATCAATCAGCCGAACAGCATAGGCGCGCGGCATGAGCGCATGCAATCACGCCCATCTCGTCCGGCAAAAGCCGCCGGAATAAAAAAAGCCCCGCTAACTTCGCGGGGCCTTTTTCCGGTCCTGAAGCCCGTGCCTGAGTAAACTCAGACTGCTGCCGGGACGACGTTGACCATGTGCTTCTTCGCTGCGCCCTTCGTCGAGAAATTGACGTGGCCGTCCGTCAGCGCGAACAAGGTGTGATCCTTGCCGATACCGACGTTTTCGCCCGGGTGCATACGCGTGCCACGTTGACGAACGATGATGCCGCCAGCGTTGATAGCCTGACCGCCGTAGACCTTCACGCCAAGGCGTTTCGATTCGGAGTCGCGGCCGTTGCGGGATGATCCGCCTGCCTTTTTGTGTGCCATTTGATTTGCTCCTTAACCGGTGCGCTTACGCGTTGATCGCGTCGATGCGCAGTTCGGTATAGTTCTGGCGGTGGCCGCCATGCTTCTGGTAGTGCTTCCGGCGACGCATCTTGAAGATGGTCACTTTTGCGTGACGACCTTGCGACACGACGGTAGCCTTGACGGAAGCCCCACTGACCAGCGGCGTACCGAACTTAATCGATTCGCCTTCGCCCACTGCGAGAACCTGGTCGAGCGTGATTTCAGCGTCAATGTCTGCCGGTATCTGTTCTACTTTAAGTTTTTCGCCGACGGCAACTTTATACTGCTTGCCACCGGTTTTTATGACCGCGTACATTGAGAACCTCACTCTGTGTTCATTTTTCCCACGCACCGCGCGCGGAAACCCGTGATTATACATAGAGTTAGCTGCTCGGTCAAAACTCATTGAGCGCCGCCGCGCCGAGCGCCCGGCGCCTTGCCGCACGCCCCGGCGCGCGGCTCTGCCACAGCCCCGGAACGCGCCGCGCCGCAGCCTGCGACCCGGAACTGTCGCGATTCGCCTTATAATTCGCGGCACTACCCAAATCAGCCATCATGTCGTCGACTGCCACCCCCTCCTCCAACGCCGCCAGCCTGCTAGCTCCGATCGCCGAAGACATGCAGCAGGTGAATCGCGTCATTCGGCACCGTCTTGCGTCCGACGTGATGCTGATCAACCAGATTTCCGAGTACATCATCAGTGCCGGCGGCAAGCGGCTGCGGCCCGCGCTGCTGTTGCTGGTGGCCGGCGCGCTGGGTGAAACCACGGGGCACCGGCACGAACTGGCGGCGGTCGTCGAATTCATCCATACGGCTACGCTGCTGCACGATGACGTGGTCGACGAATCCGACCTGCGGCGCGGTCGCCAGACCGCCAACGCGCTGTTCGGCAACGCGGCGAGCGTACTGGTGGGCGATTTCCTGTATTCGCGCTCGTTCCAGATGATGGTCGGCGTGGGCAAGATGCGCGTCATGGAAATTCTGTCCGAGGCGACCAACATCATCTCCGAAGGCGAAGTGCTGCAACTCCTCAACATGCACGACGCCGACGTGGACGAAGCCCGCTACATGCAGGTGATCCGCTACAAGACCGCCAAGCTGTTCGAGGCAGCCGCCCAACTCGGCGCCGTGCTGGCCGGCTCGGACGCGAAAACCGAAGCGGCCGCGGCGGAATTCGGCCGGCGCATCGGCACCGCGTTCCAGATCATGGACGACTGGCTCGACTACACGGGCACGGCGGAATCAATGGGCAAGAACGCCGGCGACGACCTTCGCGAAGGCAAACCCACGCTTCCGTTGATCTATCTGATCGAACGCGGCACACCGGAACAATCGGCGCTCGCGCGGGAAGCAATCGAACAAGGCGGCACGGACCGGTTCGACACCATTTTCGAGGCAATCACGCGTTCCGGCGCGCTGGATCACACGCTCGAATGCGCGAAGCAGGAAGCCCAGGCAGCCGCCGCAGCAATTTCTTCGTTTCCTGATTCCATTTTCAAAGATAGCCTGCTAGAATTATGTTCTTACTCGACGGCAAGACAGTCTTGAACGAGACTGAAACGCTGACTTAGTCTGAATCGAGTTCGCAGTACAAATCGGGGTGTAGCTTAGCCTGGTAGAGCGCTACGTTCGGGACGTAGAGGCCGGAGGTTCGAATCCTCTCACCCCGACCAGATTCGCCTTGTTAGTTCAAGGCTCAAAAAACCGCCCAGCTTGCTCGGCGGTTTTTTGTTTTGGGTCGCGCATATTGCTTCGCTTCACAACCGCGCTTGCCCTGCAGCGCCACTACCGCCGCCAGTCCTGTCTTCAGCCGCCAAGCCCGGCGGCTCGCGCAAGTCCCTCTGCTATATTCTCTCCATCCTTTCCCCTATCCTTCACGACGCGTGGAACAACTTCCCTTATGGGCGCAGATCGGCGCCGTCTTTCTGCTGCTCATCTGCTCGAGTTTCTTTTCGAGTTCCGAAACGGCCATGATGGCGATCAATCGCCATCGCCTGAAACATCTTGCCAACCAGAATGCGCTCGGCGCAAAGACCACTCAGGGTCTGCTCGCTCACACCGATCAACTGCTAAGCGTCGTGCTGATCGGCAACAACCTCTTCAATACGATCATTCCGGTGCTCACCACCTCGATCGCGCTGCACACGTTCGGACGTAACAACCTGGTGCTGTCGATCGCGACCGGGATCGTCGCGTTTCTGATCATCGTGTTCGCGGAGATCACGCCGAAGATCATCGGCGCGACGTTCCCGGAAAAGGTCGCCCTGCCGGCCAGCCTGCTGATCGCGCCGATGATGCGCGTCGCCAAACCGCTCGTCTGGTTCGTCAATCTGTTCGCGAACGGCATCTTGCGCGTGTTGCACATCAATACGAAAGGCGGCCACGATCAGCGGCTGTCCACCGAAGAACTGCGCACCATCGTCCTCGAGTCCGGCAGCTTCATGCCGACCAAGCACCGCAGCATTCTGCTCAACCTGTTCGATCTCGAAAACATTTCCGTCGACGACGTGATGATCCCGCGCCGCCGTATCGAGGCACTCGACTTCGACGCGCCGTTCGAACAGATCCTGCATCAGCTGGAAACCTGCTATCACAACAAGCTGATCGTCTATCAAGGCGATATCGACCGGGTGCTCGGCGTGCTGCACGTACGCAAGACGCTGGCGGCGCTGCACAACCAGGAACTCGAGCGCGAGACGCTGCGCGAATTGCTGGCCGAACCTTACTTCGTGCCGAGCGGCACACCGGTGTTCCAGCAGCTGCAATACTTCCAGGAGAGCCGTCATCGCACGGCGCTGGTCGTCAACGAATACGGCGAGTTGCAGGGCCTCGTCACGCCGGAAGACATCATCGAGGAACTGATCGGTGAATTCACCACGTCGATTCCGCGGAGCGCCAATTCGCGCGGTGGCTGGAACGAGAACGGCGAATGCATCGTGGCAGGCAGCATGCCGCTACGCGAGTTGAACCGCTGGCTACATCTCACGTTGCCCACCGACGGGCCGAAAACGCTCAATGGCCTGATCCTCGAAATTCTCGAAGACATTCCCGACGGCGACGTGTGCGTGCAGATCGGCGAAGTCAAACTCGAAGTCATGCGCAGCGACGATCAGGCGATTCGCACCGTCAAGCTGTTCAGGCCGCCGGTGCGCGCAAAAACCGGCAAGGTGTTGCGCGGCTGAGCGACATTGCGCGACGGTCTGAGCGACACAGCCAGATACGACACACAGCAGCATCGCACACAGGCGCAACATGCGCCATTAGCCGAATGGCCGAATGGCGGCGCCCGCCGCCGTGCCGGAAGATGAAGCCGTCCGTGTTCTACAGGCGGCTCATCACCGGTCCCTCATGCAAGCTTCGATTCAACCCGCAACGCCGTCGCCGCGTCCCATCGCAAGCGCTCACGAGAACGCTGCCCAGGCAAAGCCGAAGGCATTCGCACGCGACGCTGGCGCAGCAACTATCGCCAGTTCCGACGACGCCCCCGCCGTGCGTCTGCTGACCGATACGTTGCAGGAAGCCACCCGCCGCAACGCGTCGGACCTTCACATCGAACCGGCGGAACACGGCTGGCGCGTGCGCTTGCGTATCGACGGCGTGCTGCACGAGATCCCGCGGCCGCCCGCGCATCTGCGCGATGCCTTCATCACTCGCGTGAAGGTGCTCGCTCGCATGGATATCGCCGAGCGGCGCGTACCGCAGGACGGGCGGCTGCGCATTTCCACCTCGCCCGGCCGCGTCGAGGACTATCGCGTCAATTCGCTGCCTACGCTGTTCGGCGAAAAGCTCGTACTGCGAAGACTCGATGCGCTGCCCGCGAATCTTTCTCTCGACTCGCTCGGACTCGATGCGCGCCAACGCGCAACTGTCGACGCCGCGATTCGCGCGCCGCACGGCCTCGTGCTCGTCACGGGGCCGACAGGGAGTGGCAAGACGCTGTCGCTCTATTGCTTCCTGAATCTGCTCAACGGCGAGGCGCGCAATCTGTGTTCCGTGGAAGATCCCGCCGAAATCCAGTTGGCCGGTATCAATCAGGTCAGCGTGCGCGAGAAAGCCGGCCTGACCTTCGCAGTGGCGTTGCGCGCCTTTCTCCGCCAGGACCCGGACGTCATCATGGTTGGTGAAATCCGCGACGAAGAGACCGCCGACGTCGCGGTGAAAGCCGCGCAAACCGGCCACCTCGTCCTGTCGACGCTGCATACGAACGACGCGCCCGCTGCAGTCGCGCGCCTGATCGATATCGGCGTGGAGCCATACAACCTCGCGGCCGCGTTGCGGATGGTGACCGCACAACGGCTGGTGCGGCGCCTCTGCGCTGCGTGCCGCGTGCCTGCGCCGCAGTCGGCGGCGGCGCTTCGGGCAGCGGGCTTCGGTGAGCATCAACTCGACGGCTGGCAGCCGTTCGCCGCCTGCGGATGCGCGGCGTGCCACGGCATCGGCTATCGGGGCCGGGTCGGCGTTCATCAGGTTATGCCCGTTTCCGATGCGATGCGCGAGTTGATCGTGGCCAGCGCCGGCACGCACGAACTCGCGCGGCTCGCGCAGACCGAACAGGTGGCCACCCTGCGTGACGCGGCGTTAGCGCGTGTGCGCGACGGCACTACCAGTCTCGCCGAAGCACTCGCCGCCACCGAGGTCGCATGAACCTGGCCACGACCCATCGACCGTTGCCCGCCGACACGCGTTTCAAATGGCGCGGCGTCGACGCCAACGGCGTGCGAAAAAGCGGCTCGCTCATTGCGCCGGACGCGGCCACCGCACGCATGCTCCTCAAACGCGACCATCTCTTTGTCATCGAGTTGACGGCGCATGGCGCCGCACCTCGCCCGACCGCACGCGCAGCGGACATCACGCTATTCACCCGGCAACTCGCCAGCCTGCTGCGCGCCGGCCTGCCACTCGCGCCCGCGCTGGACCTGCTCGCACAAGCGCAGACTTCCCGCCATCAGGGCATGCCGCGAATCGTCGGCGCTTTAGCGCGCGACATTACCGGAGGGCTGCGTTTTTCGGCGGCGTTGCAGCGGCATCCCGCGCAGTTCAACGCGCTGTACTGCCAGCTGGTCGAAGTCGGCGAGGCAGCAGGCGCGCTCGCGGCCGTCCTCGCCCGCATCGCCGAGGACCGCGAACGCGCCGCCGCGCAGCGTGCGAAAGTGCGCGCGGCACTGACCTATCCGGTCGCGATACTCGTGCTGGCCATGGCGATTACCGCCGCATTGCTCGTGTGGGTCGTGCCGACCTTCAAGCAGATTTTCGACGGCTTCGGCGCCAGACTGCCCGCGCCGACGCAATTCGTGCTGGCGTTGTCGTCCGGCGTGGCGCGTTGGAGCATACCGGCACTCGCCATGACTTTCGCCACCGGTTCGGCAGTGACATTTCTGCTGCGACGTTCCGAAGCGGCGCGCATCCGGTTCGCGCGCGCATCGCTGACAATACCGGTTGCCGGCCCGCTGCTGCGCACTCTGTGCGCCGCTCGCTGGAGCCGCGCGCTAGGCACGTTGCTATCGGCCGGCACACCGCTGGCCGACGCATTCGACTCACTGACTCACGCCACCGGCAACGCCTTCTTCGACCGCGCCACCGTGGAAATCGCCGCGCGGCTGCGGCGCGGCGAACGGCTCGCGGCCGCCATGCGCGGGGCGCGCTGCTTCCCGCCCGAGGTCGTGCAGCCCATCGCGGTTGCCGAGGAGTCCGGAGCACTCGACACCATGTTGATCGACGTAGCGTCGCTCGCCGATCGCCAGGTAGACGAGAAGATCGGCACGCTGTCGAGCCTGTGCGAGCCGCTCGTCATCATCGTGCTGGGCGCGCTGGTCGGCGGCCTCGTGATCGCGATGTATCTTCCCATTATTCAACTCGGCAACGTGGTGTAGGATCGCAGCCGAATCCATCCCTTATCCATGCGGGCGACAACTCTTCTCGTGCCAGACACCTCTTCCAGCCTGCTGCCGGGCTTACTGCCCGGCCGTATCGATCATTTCGCAACCGGTCTCGGTTTCGCGTTCGGCAGCTTGCCCACGGGCCTGCAGATCACGTTTGCCATCGTGTTCGGCCTCGTGATCGGCAGCTTCCTGAACGTGGTCGTGCATCGGCTGCCCATCATGCTTGAACGCGCATGGCGAGCGGAAATCAGCGAGGCCGCCGGTGAACCGATGGAACAGGACGGCCTGCCGGCGCGCTACAACCTGTGGGTGCCGCGCAGCGCGTGCCCTCACTGCGGCCACGTATTGAGCGCGTGGGAAAATCTGCCGGTGCTGAGTTACGTGCTGCTGCGCGGGCGCTGTTCCGCCTGCAAGGCGCGTGTGAGCCTGCGCTATCCGTTGCTCGAAATCGCTAGCGCGGGGTTCGCGGCCGGCTCGCTTGCACTGTTCGGCCCAACCCTCACGGCGCTCGCAGCCTTCGGACTGTGCGCGGCGCTGCTCGCCATGAGCGCGATCGACATCGACACCCACCTGCTGCCCGACTCGTTGACGCTGCCGTTGCTGTGGGCCGGCATCATCGTCAACTTCAACGGCATGTTTGCGAATCTCCACGACGCGGTGCTCGGTGCGATCTTCGGCTACCTGGTGCTGTGGGTTGTCCATTGGCTGTTTCGCCTGGTGCGCGGCGTCGAAGGCATGGGTTACGGCGATTTCAAACTGCTCGCGGCGCTCGGCGCGTGGCTCGGCTGGGCGGCGCTGCCGCAGATCGTGCTGATCGCGGCGGTGGCCGGCGCCGTAGTCGGACTGCTGGCAACATGGCGTGGCCAAATGCGCTTCGAAGAGCCGTTGCCTTTCGGGCCATTCCTCGCGGCAGGCGGCGCACTGACGCTGTTTCTCGGTACACCGCTTTATCTGGCTCTGGGAGGCTGAAGCATGTTCGTTGTGGGACTCACCGGTGGCATAGGCAGCGGCAAATCGACTGTCGCCGACCTGTTTGCCGCGCACGGCGTGCCGCTGGTCGACACCGACCTGATCGCGCATCGCATCACCGCGCCGCATGGCGTGGCGATGCCGCAGATCGCCACCGAATTTGGCGAGGCGTTCGTCGCCGCTGACGGCTCGCTCGACCGCGCCCGCATGCGCACGCTCGTATTCAGCGACGACAGCGCGCGCAAACGCCTCGAGGCCATCACGCATCCACTGATTCGTGCGGAGACCGAACGTGAGCAGCGCGAGGCCCAAGGGCCATATGTGATCGTGGTGGTGCCGCTGCTGGTCGAGTCCGGCAGTTGGAAAAGCCGCGTGAATCGCGTGCTGACGGTCGATTGCAGCGTGGAAACGCAGATTTCGCGCGTGATGAGCCGCAACAATTTCAGCCGCGAACAGGTGCTGGCAATCATCGCCCGCCAGGCCACGCGCGAAGCACGCCTCACCGCAGCCGACGACGTGATCGACAACGACAACGCGCCGCTCCACGCGCTCAAGGCGCAAGTCGACGCACAGCATCGCGTGTATCTGTCGCTTGCCGGAGCATGAGGCCGGCGCGTCACCTCGGGAAATCCCGGTTGAACTTCACAGCGACGCGCATGCCAAAAGCGCGTTGAAAACCGCCCGAAACACGTGAAAAAAATTGCGAAAGCGCGCTGAAAAAGTGCGTGATTGCTAGGGTAGTCTCACGGCATTAGAATGTTCTGCATTCCCGTCACCGACCACGCCCGAGGCGAGCCCGCTTGATCCTTTACGAGTATCCCTTCAACGAGCGAATCCGGACGCTGCTGCGCCTCGAAGATCTGTTCGAGCGCTTCACGTTCTTTCTGACTCAGGAAGACGCCAGGGAACATCACGTCGCACTGACCACGCTGTTCGAAATCTCAGAGGTTGCGGGTCGCGCGGATCTGAAGTCGGATCTGATGAAAGAACTCGAGCGCCAACGGCAAACGCTGGCGCCGTTTCGCGGCAATCCAGGAATCGAGCAGAACGCGCTCGAGGCCGTACTCGGCGAGATCGAGCAAACGCTCGCGGGGCTTTCGCAGATGCAAGGCAAAACCGGCCAGCACCTTGCGGACAACGAATGGCTCGCCAGTATCCGCAGCCGCGCGATCATTCCGGGCGGCACCTGCAAGTTCGATTTGCCGTCCTACTATGCCTGGCAACAGATTCATCCCGATCAGCGCCGCCAGGACATCGCCAAGTGGGTGACGCCGCTGCTGCCGCTGCGCGACGCGGCCACCATCGTTCTGCGGTTGGCGCGTGAATCCGGCCAGGCGTCCAAGGTCATGGCCATGCAGGGCAGCTATCAGCAAATGCTGTCCGGCCGTTCGTATCAACTGATGCAGGTGCGGGTGGCGCCGGAATTGCGCGTGATCCCCGAGGCCAGCGCCAACAAGTACATGCTGTGGGTGCGCTTTACCGTGCAGGACGGCGATCTGCGTCCGCGCGCGGTAGATGTCGACGTACCGTTCCAGCTCACGCTTTGCAGCCTGTAACCAGCGCTCACAAGCCTGTCATGTTTGCCGGGTAAATCCGGACCGAAGGAAGGGCACGCCTTTAAAGCGGCGAGAAATGCCCCTATATTCGTTACTTATTCCGTTTGCGATTGACTGCCTGACCGTATGCCTACTGTCGTCAAATGCCCCACTTGCGGAAAGGACGTCCGCTGGACACCTGAAAACCGCTTCCGCCCGTTCTGCTCTGACCGCTGCAAGCAGATCGATCTCGGCGCCTGGGCCGCTGAGAAGTACAAGATTGGTGGATCCGAGCAGGAAGCGTCGTCGGACGAGACGCCGGGCGGGGATTACAGCGCGCATTGAAGGTGGCGCGCTGTCCTCGTCGCGTTGACCGGTGCCGCCTTGACCGGGTCGTGCGGTCCAGTCACGCTGACCGGCGCCGTTAGCGCAACGCCTACGACGCGCGCGCAGCCTGAATGAAAATGCCAGGGTAGCGCGCCTCAGCTAGGCGCACAGCGTTTTCCCCTTCTCTTTCCCTGTCAGTTCTTTTCCGCCGCCAGCCATTCCAGCACGGGAATGGTCGCCGGCAAGAGAGGCTCGACATCCGCAGGCAGCGTCTGCCAGACAAAAGCCTGACCTTCGCGGCCGTGCGGTTCGCCGGACCACTGCGTCACCTTGCAGAAAAAGAGCCGCACATAAGCGTGCGGATAGTCGTGCTCGAGCGTGTGCCACAGATGGCTCGCCTTAACGTCGATACCGAGCTCCTCGTGCAACTCACGGGCGAGCGCTGCCTCGACCGACTCGCCCGCTTCCAGCTTGCCGCCCGGAAATTCCCAATACCCCTCGTACGGCTTGCCGGCCGGGCGCTGCGCCAGCAGATAGCGCCCATCGGGTTGAACCAGCACGCCGACGGCGACTTCCGTCACCTTGCGGCCCGCGGCGTTCTTCTGCGTGTCGTCGCTCATGCCGAGGCTCACGCTGAGGTCTTGCGGCCGGACCAGTCGCGCGCGAACTGCCACGCAACGCGTCCCGAACGCGAGCCGCGCTCCAGTGCCCACACCAGCGCATCGCCGCGCGCCGCTTCGATTTCGGCGTCGTCGCAGCCAAAATGCCGCAGCCAGTGGGCGATGATCGACAGGTAGTCGTCCTGCTTGAACGGATAGAAGCTGACCCACAGCCCGAAACGCTCGGACAGCGAGATCTTCTCTTCCACCAGTTCGCCCGGGTGAATCTCGCCGTCGGACGTGTGCTTGTATGTCTCGTTGTCGCTCATATACTCGGGCAACAGATGACGGCGATTCGACGTCGCGTAAATCAGCACGTTGTCCGACTGCGCGGCGATCGAGCCGTCGAGCGCGACCTTCAGCGCCTTGTAGCCCGATTCGCCGTCTTCGAACGAGAGGTCGTCGCAGAACACCACGAAGCGCTCCGGCCTCTGCGCGATCAGGTCGACAATATCGCCGAGGTCGTGCAGATCGTCCTTGTCCACTTCGATCAGACGCAGGCCGTCTTTTGCATAGGCGTTCAGACACGCCTTGATTAGCGACGATTTTCCGGTGCCACGGGCGCCCGTCAGCAGCACGTTGTTGGCCGGTTGCTTATGCACGAATTGCCGGGTGTTCTGCTCGATCAGGCCTTTCTGGCGATCAATGTTCTGCAGGTCGTCGAGCGTGATCGCCGAGATAGCCGGCACCGGTTGCAGGTAACCGCGCCCCTGGCGCTTGCGCCAGCGGAAGGCGACTGCGGCCGACCAGTCGATATCCGGTGCGGCGGGCGGAAGCATGGCCTCCAGGCGGACGAGCACGGCTTCGGCCCGCGTCAGAAACTGTTCGAGTTTGTCCATGGCTGTGTGGAGAGCGGCCCGCAGGCCGCCTTAAAACCCCAATGAGAAACCTGGTTACGAACGATAGTCGGCGTTGATGCTCACGTAGTCGTGCGAGAGGTCGCAAGTCCAGATCGTGGCTTGCGCGTCGCCGCGCCCGAGTACGACACGAATGCCGATCTCGCTCTTTTTCATGACGCGCTGGCCGTCTTCTTCACGGTAGGCCGGATTGCGGCCGCCGGCAGTGGCAACCAGCACGTCGTCCAGATACAGATCGATCTTGCCGACGTCGAGATCGTCCACGCCGGCATAGCCGATGGCCGCGAGAATGCGGCCGAGATTTGGGTCCGATGCATAGAAGGCCGTCTTCACGAGCGGCGAGTGGCCGATCGCATACGCGATCTGGCGGCATTCGCCGACGCTCGAGCCGCCTTCCACCTGCACGGTCATGAATTTGGTCGCGCCTTCGCCATCGCGCACGATCAGTTGCGCGAGGGTTTGGGCGACTTCGGTTACCGCGTCGCGCAGCGCTGCGTAAGCGGGCGAATCGGTGGACGTGATCGCCGGCAGGCTCGATTTGCCCGACGCGATCAGGATGAACGAATCATTGGTCGACGTATCGCCATCGATCGTGATGCAGTTGAACGACCGATCCGCCACGTGCTTGACCAGCGCATCGAGCACCGGCTGGGCGACGGCGGCGTCGAACGCGAGAAAGCCGAGCATGGTCGCCATGTTCGGCTTGATCATGCCGGCGCCCTTGCTGATGCCGGTCAGCGTGACCGTGTGGCCCTCGATCGTGACCTGGCGCGACGTGGCTTTGGGCAGCGTGTCGGTGGTCATGATCGCCTGGGCAGCGTCGTACCAGTTCGCTTCCTTGCGGTTGGCCAGCGCAGCCGGCAGACCCGCCTTCAGACGATCGACCGGCAGCGGTTCCAGAATCACGCCCGTCGAAAACGGCAGCACCTGTTCCGGTGTGATGTCCGCGAGACGCGCAAGCTCAGCGCAGGTTTCGCGCGCCGCCACGAGGCCCGGTTCGCCCGTGCCCGCGTTCGCGTTGCCGGTGTTGATCACCAGCGCGCGAATCGGCTTGCCGCATGCGCGCACGCGTTCCAGATTCTCACGGCATACCGTGACGGGCGCCGCGCAAAAGCGGTTCTGCGTGAACACGCCGCCGACCGTGGCGCCTTCGCCCACGGAAATGACGAGCACGTCCTTGCGGTTCGGCTTGCGGATATTCGCCTCTGCCCAGCCAAGCGAAACGCCGGCGACGGGGTGGAGTTGAGCGGGATCGATCGAGGGGAAATTGACAGCCATGGTCGCGACCTGTCGAAGAAAATGCCGGCAGGCGCCGGCATCGAGGGAAACGGAAACTGATGGCCCGGGCAGGTTGCCGAACCACCGCGAAATCAAGACAAAGTACCGCGTAAAACGACGCGGCGCGCCTCTGAGCGCGCCGCCTTCGGCATTACACGATCTTGCCGTGGCACTGCTTGTACTTCTTGCCGCTGCCGCACGGGCACGGGTCGTTACGGC